>JBBQCR010000598.1:0-1517 GCA_038318935.1 Phycisphaerales bacterium | reverse complement strand
CCTTCTTCGGCTACCACCGGCTGGTCAACGATTACATCGGTATCGGCGACATGATGGCTCTCGGGCGTCCGGTCTGTTTCGACGCCACGCACTCGACGCAGCTTCCCGGCGGCGACAAGACGGCAACCGCTGGCAGGCCGGATCGCGGCCCGCTGCTCGCAAAGGCCGCGATCGCTGCCGGGGTGCAGGCACTCTTCATCGAATGCCATCCAACGCCAAGCAAGGCGCTCTCGGACGCCAGCACGATGCAGCCGCTCGAAAGCGTCCCGGATCTCCTGCGTTGTCTCGTAGCGATCCGTGCCGCAATCGCCGCGACCGCGCGCGTCACTGCGTGATCGCAGGAAGCTGTTCTGAGGCGATTCCTCAGTGATTTCGGGCCGCGTTCCGACGGTCGGCGAGTACGCTCCCAGTGCCGGGTGACGGAGTTTGGTGTGGCGAGAGCACAGTCATCGGGTGAGCCAGAGCGCCACGGCGCCGGAGACGCGCATGCATTGCGATCATTGCGACAAACCTGCGGTGGTACACGAAGTGGTCATCAAGAACGGAACCACCATCGAGGTGCATCTCTGCGAAGAGCACGCGACGCAGCACGGCTATCCGATCCCCGCGCATCAGCCAGTAGCCCAACTGCTGACCCAGTTCGCGGTCGTCGGCGCTGCCAGCGGCAATCCCGGCAAGAGTAAGACCACCAAGGTCGTCAAGACTTGCCCGTCGTGCGGAATCGCCTTCTCGCACGTCCGGCAGAGCGGCGTGCTCGGTTGCGCCGAGTGCTACGTGACGTTCGAACACGAACTGTCCGGATTGATCGAGCGGGCTCAGGCCGGCGCGAACTTTCACTGCGGCAAAGCACCACGCGATTGTCGAGATTCCGCCGCCCGCCACGAACTTCGCGGAAAACTGGCGAAGGAACTCGACGAAGCCGTCGCTGCCGAGCAGTACGAGCGGGCCGCCAAGCTTCGTGACCGACTCCTTCATCTGACGACCGAATTCGCCGGCGAAGGCGGCAACACCGAGGCCAGACTCTGAGCGGCTTCACCGACGATTTCGCCATGCGACTTGCAGACACCAGCGTCTGGCAAACAAGCCCTGGCCCCGACTCCGATGTCGTGGTTTCGAGCCGCGTACGTCTGGCCCGCAACATCGCGGGCTTCCCGTTCGTCAACAAGGCGACGTCACCACAGCGAAACGAAGTCGTCCGAGTGGTGCAGCACGCCCGCTTCCCCGACGAGTGGTCGACCGGCATCGTGTGGGTCAATCTGATGCAGGCGACCGCGATCGATCGAACGCTCTTGGTCGAGCGGCACTTGATCTCCAAGCAAGTCGCCGACGCCCAGGCGCCGCGGGCGGTTGCGATTTCAAGCGTCGAATCTCTCTCCGTGATGGTCAACGAAGAAGACCACCTTCGCATGCAGATCCTGCTGCCGGGCTCGCGCCTCGTTGATTGCTTCAGCAGCGTCAGCCGGCTCGACGAAACGCTCGAGCGATCGCTCGACTTCGCGTACGCCCAGCGCTGGGGC
>JBBQCR010000597.1:0-1518 GCA_038318935.1 Phycisphaerales bacterium | reverse complement strand
TCACTGGAAAAGTCTGTCGCCGCACTGCATCGAATCTAGTGTTTTTGACCGCATATCCTTGTGGCACGGTCGACGGATCGTACGCGTTCACGGGGTGGAGTCCGGATCTCCTCACGGCATGATGGGGATCGACTCCGGACGATCGGCATGATCTAAACGATGTGTGCTCAGCGTCGAAGAGCGGCTTGCCAAGCTTGAGCAGCTCGTCGAAACGCAGGCGGCCGAGCTCGCTGTGCTCAAGGCGGAGAACGCCGAGCTTCGTCGCCGACTCGCCGAGAATTCTTCGAACTCGAGCAAACCACCGTCGAGCGATTCGCCCGCAGATCGCGCGGCGCGGCCCAAGGACGCACCGAGTGGCAAGGATCGCGGCGGTCAGCCCGGCCACAAAGGGCACAAGCGAACGTTCCTTCCGGTTTCGCAGGTTCAGTCGACGACGCACTGCTTTCCGCCGCAGTGCCGACGTTGCGGCGAAGATCTGCCCGAGCGACGCGATACGAATCCGCTCCGGCATCAGGTCGTCGACATCCCGAAGATCGAGCCGGTCGCGGACGACTACTGGCTGCACCGCGTGACGTGCGTGTGCGGCGAGACAACGTGCGGCGCGCTGCCGATCGGCATCCCGCCAGGGATGCTCGGTGCGCAGGTGCTGGCGCTGATCGCAGTGCTGACCGCCGACGGTCACATGAGCCGTCGCAAGGTGCAGAGCCTGCTCTCGGCCGTCTTCGGCCTCGACGTCTCGCTGGGCACGCTGAGCGAGTCGGAGCAGATCGTCAGCGATGCCGTCGCTCCCGCCATCGAGGAGGCGCGTGTTCACGCACTCACCGAGAAGGTGAAGCACCTCGACGCTACGTCGTGGCGCGAGAGCGGTACGTATCGGAGCTTGTGGACGTTGGCGACGGCGACCGTCACGGTGTTCACGATTCTCGGCGACGGGACGCGCGCTGCGCTGATGACCTGGATCGATCGAGTCCGTGGCGTCCTGGTCACCGACCGCGGCGCAGAGTTCGACTTCTGGGCTCTCGAGCGCCGGCAGATCTGCTGGGCACATCTCATCCGCAAGTTTGCGAGCTTCAGCGAGCGACGCGGACGTGCAGGTGCGATCGGTGCCGACCTTCTGCTGTGGTCGCGGGTGTTGTTGCACTCGTGGCATCGCGTTCGCGACGGCACCGGAACGCGAGCCGAGCTTCGATCTGTGGCAACCAACGTCCGAGCGCTCATGGAACAGCTGCTCGAAGAGGGCGCAGCTCTGCCCACCAAGGGATTCCAGGGCGCATGTCGCAATATCCTCGAACACCGCGATGCACTCTGGCGCTTCGTCCACGACTCCAACGTCGAGCCCACCAACAATCACGCCGAGCGCGAACTCCGTGGTCTCGTCTGCTGGCGTCGGTGCAGCGGCGGCTCGCAAAGCGAACGCGGCAACCAGTTCGCTGCGAACCTCACCTCGGTGATTCACACCTGCCGCAAACAGCACCGTGATGTCCTGACCTATCTCAACTCCGCCATTCAAGCCGCACT
>JBBQCR010000596.1:0-1526 GCA_038318935.1 Phycisphaerales bacterium | reverse complement strand
TTCAACAACGACATTGGCGTTCCGCTCACGATTCTCGCGGCCCGCCGCTCGCACCGCTTCCTTGTTCTTGAGATCGGCATGAATCGACCTGGCGAGATTCTCGCTCTCGCGTCGATCGCCCGACCGGACATCGCGGTCATCACGATGATCGGTCGCGTGCATCTGGAGGGGGTCGGCAGCATCGAAGGGATCGCCGTTGAGAAGTCATCGATTCTTGAGCCGCTCACCGAAGCCGGACTCGCGATCGTGAACGGCGACAGCGATCTACTTGCAGCCGCGATCTCCGACCGCTCGCTTCGATGCCGACGCTTCGTTCGGTTCGGTCGAAGCGTTGCAAGGCAGCTTGATCTGCGGCTTACAAGTCGTGAGCCGACGTCCGAGGGACAGCGGATCCTCGTCAATGAAACGTGGCATGCCGAACTTACGCTCCCCGGCGAACACAACGCCATGAACGCGCTCGCCGCCATCGCCGTCGGCCGCGAGTTCGGGCTTTCCGACGCGAGCATCCTGCGCGGCCTTGCGAGCATCGCACCTGCGGCGATGCGCATGGAACGCGTCGTGCACAACGACATCGTCTTCTTCAACGACGCCTACAACGCCAATCCCGACGCGATGGCGGCGTCGATCCGCACCTTTGCCGAGTTGACTCCGGACGCCGCCCGACGCGTCGTCGTCCTCGGCGACATGCTCGAGCTCGGTGACGCTGCGCCGTCACTGCACCAGGAGGTAGGAGCGGTCGCCGCTGCGGTCGATCGCGTGACGCGACTGCACGCGGCGGTCCTGGTCGGGACTTTCGCGCCGCACCTACTCGATGGACTGCGAACAGGCGGTTGGACCGGCGAGGCGATCGTCGTGCCCGGGATCGACCACGCGACGTTGCCCAAGGTGCTTGGCGCTTTTCGCAGCGGCGATGTTGTGCTTTTGAAAGGCAGCCGCGGCGCGGCGATGGAGCGCATTCTGTATGCGTTCACGGGCGCAGCGTCGACCGCCCACTGAAGGACGGCGCTGCGACATCAACGCCTATTTGGCGCGGTGGAGTCGCTGCCGAACGATCCTCATGTGATGTCGTTCGTGCCCGAGGATCATGAAGGCGATGGCCCGAACGCTGCACGAGTGACCGCTCGCGGATCCGCGCCGGAGCCACGCTGCGGAAGTCAACTGCGAGAAGAGTGACAGATGGGCGAGGCGAATCGCGGCATAACCGTCGGCCAGATCGTTGAGGGATATCCGGTCAAACTCCGCCACGGTCACGTAGGCGTTCTCGTCGAAGCTTGGTAGCGAGGTGGCATCACCACGTGCAAAGCGCAGCGCCCGGTAGCCAAAGACGATCTCCGCATCGGTGAGGTGCCCGATGACCTGCTTGATCGTCCAGGTGGAGGGCGCATGGAGCAGGCCGGCGTCGCTCTCGGGCACATCGCGAAGGAAGTCACGCGTGTGTGTCATTTCCTGACGCAAGGCGCGAAGGATGTCCTCTTCCGGGACGAGGTCGACGTAGGAGGTGTAGTGGGCAGCGTGTTCGGTGGCGT
>JBBQCR010000595.1:0-1531 GCA_038318935.1 Phycisphaerales bacterium | reverse complement strand
CGCGTCAACGTGCTGCCAAGCGGGCCGGTGACGGTGACGAGGCCGACCGGATACGGATCAAGACGTCCGGCGTCATCGGTCGGAACGACGGGGACTCCGGTGACCGTAAACAACCCAGCAGCGTCGGCGATCATCGAGCCGGAGAGTGCGTGTCCGGTCAGGCCGACGTCGGGGGGCAGCGTGACGCCGAAGAGTTGCGGCGCGTACTTCCAGAAGTTCGTCTTGTCGGAACTTCGGGTGTTGTTCGGCACCGAGTACTTCACCGTTACCCCGGAACTCAGCAGAACCGGTTCCTCGGCGCGACGAATGACCTGAGCGCGAAACGTGTTGTACGGCGGCAGGATGCACATCTCGGAGAAGTCCTCCTGAGTGCAGTGCATCCCGAGGTCGTTGTAGGTAACCACGACATACGGCCCCGTTGGCGGCAACACAGCACTCCCATGCTGAGACACGCTGAGTGTCGCGACTGCCGCCGTTGCAACGAATACAACCACAGGCCAAGTTCTTCGCATGGTGTCCTCCAGACCACTGAATCTCTGCAGGGGGCGACGAACGGTGTCGGCGCCAGCCCACACGTGTTCAGTGCGGCGCCCGCTCCGCTAGATTCGTCGCCTCTCAAAATTCTGCGACATCAGGCGATTCGACTCGCGAGTTTCTCCGCTTGCGCCCGAAGTTCCGGCACAGCGGTCGTTTCCCACAGCAAACCACGGAGCAAAGGTCCGAAGCTCATCAGCCATGGTTGGACCTGACCAACGCGATCGATCGCGCACCAAGCATCGTCTGCATCGATACCCCACGTCAGCGCGTCAGAGCGGACGAGTCCCCGCTGCGCGAGTCGCGTGAGTAGCGCCGATGCCCGCACGAGATTCGTGTCCGGCCCGGTGCAATTGACGACGTACGCGGCATCGATGGTGAAGTCGCCCGCAGGTCCTCGCACCCCAACCACCATCGACGTCGGCGTCGCGTGAATGGCCGTGATCTGCCCTCGACGGATCGTCAGCGTTCCGCTGGCAATCGATGTGCGCACGTGCTCTGCGATGACAGGCGCCATGCGATGGCGATGCACATCCCAGAACACCCGTAGTCGCCGCGCAAAGCGTGACTTCTCGCGCAGAGGCAGCCGGCTCCACAACGATGGTGTCAGCGGTCGGAGCAGATTGATCGTCTCGCGCCAGTCGACGTTCGACTCCTCGATTGCCCTTCGAACGCTCCGCAGCATGCCCAGTGCCGTGGCTGGCCATCTGTCCATGTCCAGGGCTTGCGAGTAGTCAGGTGGCACGGAGGCAGGTCGGTGCTCAGTCGGTAGAAGACCTCGCCGCGACACGGCGATGCACTGAAGCATTGGATCGCGGGCCTTCAATGTCAGGGTGACATCGATCATCGTGAGGCCGGTGCCGATCAGCACAATGGGAGTGTCTTTGGACCACGATGCCGCATCGAGCGCCCCGATGTTCCAGGGATCACCGATGTAGCGAGGGTCATTCCTGACCGATGCGTCCATCGGGCATGGCGCTGATGGTGCGGGATTTCC
>JBBQCR010000594.1:0-1555 GCA_038318935.1 Phycisphaerales bacterium | reverse complement strand
CAGGCCGAACTTGCTCACGAGGCGGGTGTTTCAAAACGAACCATCGAGCGGATCGAGTCGGGAGCGTCGACGCAGTTCGCAAGTCTGGTCCGAGTGCTCCGAGCCCTTGGCCTCCTCGAGCGGATCGAGCTGCTGGTGCCTCCATCGATCGCGAGCCCGATCGAACAGCTTCGACTGCGTCGCAAGGAACGACGGCGAGCGTCGACCAAACGCGAGGCGCTCGGAGGCGATGCGGCAGCGCCGAAACCGGAGCGGTCGTCCGGTACCGACACGACTTCCGGCTGGCAGTGGGGAGATGAACGCGACGGGAAGAGTGGCGCGTGAGCACGATCGCCGAAGTCCGCTTGTGGGGCACGACGATCGGCGCGGTCTCGCTTGCGCAGGGCAGCGAGATTGCGGCGTTCCAATACGACCCGGCCTTTGTGGGCAGCGGTCGGCAGGTCGCGCCTCTCACGATGCCGCTGTCGAGCGAGATCTATTCGTTTCCGGCGCTGCCGCTTGCGACATTTCGCGGCTTGCCCGGACTCCTCGCCGACTCGCTGCCCGATCGCTTCGGCAACGCCCTCATCGATGCGTGGCTCGCGACGCAAGGCCGCATCGCCAGCGAATTCAACCCGGTCGAGCGACTGTGCTACACCGGATCGCGCGGCATGGGGGCGCTTGAGTTCCGACCCGCGAACGGGCCGCAGGGGACCAAGGCGAGTCGACTGCATGTCGATGCGTTGGTGCGCATCGCCTCGGAAGTCCTGAGCGGTCGAAACGCGCTGAGCGCCTCGTTTGACGAAGCCGAACGTGACAAGGCGATGCGAGAGATTCTGAGTGTCGGCACCTCCGCTGGCGGCGCGCGGGCGAAGGCGGTGATCGCCTGGAACCCCACAACCAACGAGATTCGTTCCGGGCAGTTGGACGCGGCTCCGGGCTTTGAGCACTGGCTTCTGAAGTTCGACGGAGTCTCGGGAAATCGCGACAAGGAACTCGAAGACCCACAGGGATTCTGCACCATCGAGTACGCCTACGCCCTCATGGCCAGGGCCGCTGGCATCGACATCAGCGAGTGTCGCCTTCTGAAGGAGGGCGGGCGTCATCACTTCATGACTCGGCGATTCGATCGTCTGCCGAGTGGCGGAAAACTCCACATGCAGTCGCTCGGATCGCTCGCCCATTACGACTTCAACGTCGCCGGCGCCCACTCCTACGAGCAGGCGATGCTTGTCCTCCGCAGGCTGGGTCTGGGCATGAGCGCCGTTGAAGAACAGTTCCGACGCATGGTCTTCAACATCGTCGCGCGGAACCAGGACGATCACGTGAAGAACATCGCGTTCCTCATGGATCGCAGCGGAGCGTGGTCGTTGTCACCGGCGTTTGACGTGACCTACGCGTTCAATCCGCGCGGGGCGTGGACCTCGCAACATCAGATGACCATCAACGGCAAGCGAGATGATTTCACGCTTGAGGACCTGCGGGCCTGCGCTGCCGCGAGTTCGATGCGGCGTGGACGTGCCGAGGCGATTCTTGACGAGGTTCGCGCCGCGGTCGGGCGCTGGCGCGAATTCGC
>JBBQCR010000593.1:0-1556 GCA_038318935.1 Phycisphaerales bacterium | reverse complement strand
ACTTCGCCGAGGGCTTCGCGCACGGCGAAGCCTGCATCGCGGTGGCTACCGCGGAGCATCGCGTCGCGCTCGCCGAGATGCTGCTCGGTCGCGGCTTCGACGTCGCCGCGTTGCGCGACTCCGGCCAGCTGCGTGTGGTGGACGCGCGCGAGGCGCTCGAACAGTTCACAGTCGACGACACGCCCGACGAGGCGTTGTTCGCGCTGCTGTTCAGCGGCGTGATCGCCGAGGCGGCCTGCCGCTTCCCGAAGGTGCGTGTCTTCGGCGAGATGGTCGCGCTGCTGGCGCACCAGGGCCTGATCATGCAGGCCGATCGCCTCGAGGCCTTCTGGAACCGGCTTGCCGGGCAACAGGAGTTTTCGCTGTTCTGCGCCTATCCGATGGCGCTGTTCGGCGACGAGGCCAACGGCCGGTATTTCCGCGACATCTGCGACCGGCGCGCGCAGGTGGTCCCCACCGAGAGCTGGCTCGCTCTCGAGGACGACAGCGAGGTCGTGCGCCATCGCGCGATCAGCGAGCTGCAGCAGAAGGCGGTCGCGCTGGAAGGCGAGAGCGGGCGCCGGATGCAGGAGCAGGCGCGCGTGTGACAGCGCGAAGAGCGCCTGCGGCTGTTCGAAGACCTGTCTCAGGATGCGATCTGCATCGCCCGTGATTCGCGCATTGTCGAGGCAAATGCGCGCTTCCTCGAGATGTTCGGCGCCACCGACGACTGGCAGGTGGTGGGGCGGAACGTGATGGATTTCGTACACCCGGAATTCCACGAGTTCGTACGCAGGCGCATTGCGGCGCTGCGCAATGGCCACGGCGACCTGCCACCGGCCGAGCAGGTGATGGTCGGCGTCGATGGCCGGCGGATCGAGGTGCTGGTCACCGCTGCCTCGTTCGACGACGACGGCCTGACCTCGACCCAGGTCGTGCTGCACGACATCGGTGAGCGGCGCGCGGCGCAGCAGCGCGAGCAGCAACTCGCGCTGGTCGATGCCGTCACCCGACTACCGAACCGCACCCGGTTCCATGCCGAACTCGTCGCGGCGCTCGCCGCGGCGCACGAAGCCGGCGAGGAGCTGGCGCTGCTGCACGTCGACCTGGATCGCTTCAAGCTCGTCAACGACACGCTTGGCCACGAGGCTGGCGACGAAGTGCTGCGTCAGGCGGCGGCGCGGATGCGGCGCACTCTAGGCGAGGGCACCATGCTGGCGCGCGACTCCGGCGATGAATTCACGCTGTTCGTGAGGGGCGAGGATGGCGTGCGCGAGGCCCGCAAGTTCGCTGCGGTGCTCAACACCGCGTTCCACGAGCCGTTCATGATCGGCGGCCGCTCCGTGTTCAGCACGCCGAGCATTGGCGTCGCCGTGTTCCCCCATGACGGTACCGAGTCGACACAGCTGCTGCGTGCGGCGGACCTCGCGCTGCACGATTCGAAGCAGGGGGGCGGCAACAGCATCGGATTCTATCGACCGGCGATGTTGGCCGACTCCAGCGCGCGCCTCGACCTCGAGAATCGCTTGCATCGCGCGCTCGAGCAGGACGAGTTCCGGCTCTGCTACCAGCCGATC
>JBBQCR010000592.1:0-1559 GCA_038318935.1 Phycisphaerales bacterium | reverse complement strand
GTGGCACTGGCGCGTTCCAACGCGTTCATGATGTGCGACGCAGAAACGGAGTCATGGCAGGCCG
Organism: Phycisphaerales bacterium; assembly: GCA_038318935.1. Lineage (GTDB taxonomy): Bacteria > Planctomycetota > Phycisphaerae > Phycisphaerales > SM1A02 > JAEUIT01. The sequence goes on along the minus strand of JBBQCR010000592.1, from coordinate 1,495 downwards.
GCGATTTGATTGGAGTGCTGTTCCAATGAGCGACAAACTCTCGCACTATGACGAAGCCGGCGAAGCGCGGATGGTCGACGTGTCGGCCAAGGACCCCACCAAACGCACCGCGCGCGCTCATGCTTTCGTTCGCAGGTCGCCCGAGGTGATTGCCGGCCTCTCATCAAATCCGAAGGGCGACCCGCTGCAAGTGGCGCGCATTGCCGGCATCATGGGCGCGAAGAAAACGTCGGAGCTGATTCCGATGTGCCATCCGCTGCCGATCAGCCATGCCGACGTGACCGTGACGATCGAGGCGGAGGGCGTGCGCATCGTGACCACCGTGAGTACGGCCGCACAAACGGGCGTCGAAATGGAAGCACTCACCGCGGCCAGCGTCGCCGCGCTCACCGTCTACGACATGACCAAGGCGCTCGACAAAGGAATCGAGATTCAGGATCTGTACCTGCTCGAAAAGCAAGGCGGGAAGAGTGGAGACTACCGGCGATGAAGATGGCCGTGCTGACGATCAGCGACGCATCGTGGATGAAGATGCGCAAGGACGAATCCGGCCCGGCGGTGAAGGCGCGGCTTGAAGGCAAAAGCTGGACGGTGCCGCTGCTGGAGATTCTGCCGGACGAGCGAGAGCTGATCGAGAAGCGCCTGCGCGAGTTGGCCGATTCGGGCGACTACGAGTGCATCTTCACCACCGGCGGCACGGGTCCGGCGCCGCGCGACGTCACGCCGGAAGCCACCACGGCCGTAGTGGAACGCCCGATGCCTGGGCTTTCCGAGCGCATGCGGTTTGAAGGCGCGCGGATCACGCCGTTCGCCGCCCTGTCACGCGGGGTGTCGGGCATTCGCGGCAAGTCGTTGATTGTGAACCTTCCCGGATCGCCGAAGGGCGCGGTCGAATCGCTGGATGCTATCTTGGAACTGATTCCGTTGATCGTGCAACTGATGCGCCCTTGAGTGCATCTAGGAGATTGGATCAGTCTATGCAACCTCGACGTCGGGACTTCCTGCTCTCCAGTTTGGCGGCCGCTCCACTCGTGGCGCAGGCGCCAGTGGATGAAAGAAACAGCGACGTATTTCGGATCGACACCTTCAACGTCGCCGCTCCGGTCACCGTCTTGGATCGCGACGAAAAACTGGTGAACGGGCTCGAGGCGAAGGATTTCACGCTGTTCGATAATAACGAGCCCCAGGATATACGGGTGGACGTGAGCTACGTGCCGATTTCGATCGTGCTGGCGGTTCAGGCCAACAACGTCGTGGAGCCGTTCCTGCCGACCATCAAGAAGCTCGGAACGCTGCTCGAAGGCCTGGTGATCGGCGAGCAGGGCGAGTGCGCCGTCATGGCCTTCGACCATCGGCATCGCGTGCTCACCGACGGTTTCGTCAACGATGCGAACGAAGTGAAACGCGCGCTCGAAAAGATCAATCCCGGCAGTTCGACGAGTGCGATGATCGACACCGTGTTCGACGCCACCCGGTTGCTCCGGAGCCGGCCGGC
>JBBQCR010000591.1:0-1563 GCA_038318935.1 Phycisphaerales bacterium | reverse complement strand
CGCGATGCTCGGCGTGCCAATCGCCTATTTGTGGTCGCGCTTCAACTTAGTCGGACTCGAGATCGTCGCTGACCGCAGCGCCGATCGTCTGCAGACGGGCGGGCAGTACGAGGAGCGCATCACCGTGCGCAACCGAAGCTGGCTCGGCAAGATCTGGCTCGAAATCGATGACCCGAGCGAAATGCCGGGGCACGTCGCCAAGCGCGTGGTCACGGTTGGCGCACGCGGCACCAAGACCTTTCGCGTGAAGTCGACGATCAACCGGCGCGGGCTGTTCAGCGTCGGGCCGGTGCAGGTCACGACGGGCGATCCGTTCGGCCTGTTCCACCACACGCGGACATTCGGGTCGCCGCAAAACGTGCTGGTGTACCCGCGCGCTGTCGATCTGCCGAACTTCTTCGTGCCGCCGGCCAACCTGCCAGGCGAGGGCCGCTTCCGGCGCCGCACGCACTACGTGACACCGAACGCGTCGGGCGTGCGGCCGTATGAGTTCGGCGACAGCTTCAATCGCATCCACTGGCCGAGTTCGGCGCGGACCGGCGAGTTGATGGTCAAGATCTTCGAACTCGATCCCGCGAGCGACATCTGGATCATCCTCGACCTCGAGCGCGGCATCCACGTCGGCGAGGGCGATGACTCGACGGAGGAGTACGGAGTCAGCATCGCGGCCTCGGTCGCGCGCTACTTCCTGACAGCGAACCGCACTGTCGGCTTCATGTCGTACGGACGCGGATTCGACGTCAATGAGCCTGAGCGCGGCATCGCGCAATACACGCGCATCCTCGAATCGCTGGCGATGGCGCGAGCGTGGGGCGATGTGCCGCTGAGCGACCTCATCTCGAACGAGGCGCGCCACTTCGGGCGGCATACAACGATGGTCGTGATCACACCCTCGACGGATGAGTCGTGGGTGGCTGCGCTAGCAATGCTCCAGGCGCGCGGTGTGAAGGCGGCGGCGATCGTCCTGGAACCAAAGACATTTGGCGGCGGCGATGACGCGCTCGGCGTATTCGCATCGCTCGCTGCGAGCGATGTGTTCTCGTACATGGTGAAGCACGCGGATGATCTGCAGACGGCGCTCGGTGCGGAGATCGTGGCGGAAGTGGGTGGTGGCTGATGCGCGAGGCGAACTGGGACGAGATCTTTCAGCGGCGGTCGGCGGATGAACCGAAAAACGATGACCGGCTGAACTCGATCATCCCGTGGGAAGACTGGCTGACGTTCGCGATCACGGCTGTCGTGTTCATGAGCGTGATCGCGTCCATCGACAGCGCGAACTGGGTGACGACGATGCCGTCGCTGTACCCGATCGGATTCTCGGCGCTCATCGCCGGTTATGCGATATCGCGGATCAAGATCAACGAACTGTTGCTGCACCCGATCGCGCTGCTGATTGGCGCGACGTTGGTGTTCCTGCAGATCCTTGCGGTCGTGCCCGGCGGGTCCTTGTATGTGCGGACGGACACGTTGCTCGATCGGATGTATGCGTGGTGGTCCGCGGCGACGCAGAACGGCATCAGCAACGACCAATTGCCGTTCATCGTGCTAACGCTGGTGCTGACG
>JBBQCR010000590.1:0-1569 GCA_038318935.1 Phycisphaerales bacterium | reverse complement strand
CATGGGGATAAACCGCGTTGGTTTCCGGGATGGGCTTGCTCTGCGACCATCTGACCATGGCGTTTCGAAAACTCTTTGGCGGGGTCGGAGGCCCGAGGTTCGCTGCCGATTGGCTCATCGTTGGGCTGGGCAACCCGGGCGAGCAGTACGCGCGGACGCGCCACAACGTCGGTTTCTGGGTGATCAACACGCTGGCGAAGCGCGCGAAGACACAACCAAAGGCAACCGGAAGCCTGATGCACATCGGTGTTGGCGAACTCCAGGGACAGATGGTTGCGCTCGTCAAGCCGAAGACGTTCATGAACCTGAGCGGGTAAGCGGTCGCTCAGGCGTTGCAATGGACCGGCTGCGACATCGAACACACCATCGTGCTTTATGACGAGTTGGACCTGAAAGCAGGGGCGCTGCGGATTCGGGCGGGCGGGGGCCATGGCGGTCACAACGGCCTGAAGAGCATCGGTCAGTCGGCGAGCCTGGAATTCACCCGGATCCGAATCGGGATTGGGCGTCCGCACATCAACGGTGAACCGACGTGGGACACGGAATACGTCTCGCCATGGGTGCTGGGCGTACCGGGTGGTGAGGACAAACGCGTTCTGGACGAGGCGGTGGAGCTGGCCGCGGACGCGGTGGAATGCATCATGACGGACGGAGTTGATGCGGCGGGGGCCAAGTTCAACCGGAAGTAATGCGCATCTCGGGAACCCACAGGCCCGTTCCTCCGAGCCCGTGCTCCGGGTCCGAGTCGTGTTTTAACGGGCTGCGCGGGGCCGGGGAGCGACCATGAACCCTCCGTTGGTGTTGGACGATCGCCTAGAAAGGCCAAGTAGCTGTTGCCGGCGCATAGCGTACGATCAGTCGGTGCACCGCCTGTCGAGACTGCACGTTCCACATGGGATCGCCGATGAACGATTTGGCGCTCTGGCCGCGTTCATCGCCCTTGCTGGACTCACGACCGTGCTCGCTCCTCTTCTCGGCGAAGCGGAAATCGTTGCGGTCGCGATGCTGTTCCTCCTCGTCGTGCTGCTCGCGGCAGCGACCTGGGGATACGTCGTTGGCTTTCTGAGTGCGGTGCTGGCCGATGTGCTGCTCAACGTCTTCTTTGTACCGCCGTTGCACAAGTTCACCGTCCAAGAGCCGCACAATGTCGCTGCGTTGATCATCTTTCTAGCCGTTGCGGTGGTCGGCGCTTCGATGCTCGCACTGCTTCGGCGCCAACTGGCCGTATCTCGAGAACGCCGTGCTGAGCTCACCGTCATGCTGCGGCTTTCGCGAGAACTCGCTTCCGCACCAAGCCCTGATCGGGCGTTAGAGGCCCTCGCGGGTGCGATCGCGCGTGGCGTTCAGGCGGAACTCTGCGAGATTCTGCAACTATCGGGACGGGACTGGGAAACAAAGGCCTCCACTGGTGATAGGCGCGGGCTATCGCGCGATGACGTGGCACTCGCACGGGCGGCGGTTGAATCTGGAGAGGTCGCCCGTCGGCTTCCGGACGGACCTCCACGGGCAAACTGGTCACTCCGACGGCGCCAGGCATGCGAAACGTTCGTCCCTTTCCGGGCGCCGACG
>JBBQCR010000589.1:0-1570 GCA_038318935.1 Phycisphaerales bacterium | reverse complement strand
CCTTGGACGACCCGCCGGTGTCCACGCCGCCGACGGACGCTTCTGGTTCCCGACCCAGGACGGCGTCGTCGTCATCGACCCGTCAGCGTTGCGCGATCGGCCCGCACCGCCCGTCAGGATTCTCGATGTCTCGGTGGGTGGTTTTCCCGCGCCATCGCTGGATCGCATCGAGATCCGCTCTGGCAGCAGTTCCGTAGATGTTCATTTCGCCGCGATGACGTTTGTCCGGCCCGAGCTCGCCGAGTTCAAGTACCGCATGGAAGGGCTCGAGTCCGAGTGGCACGTCACGACGGGTGTCGATCGTGTGGCGAGATACGCCCGGCTGCCGTACGGCAGCTTCAACTTCCACGTGATCGCGGCCAATCGCGACGGTGTCTGGAATGAGGACGGCGTCACGATTCCGGTTGAGGTGATTCCGCCGTTCTGGCGGACATCCTGGTTCATGGTCCTGATGTTCGGTGTGGTCATGGCGACGGCCGTTGGTGTCTTTCGGTTGCGGCTTGCGGTCCTCGAGCGACGTCGGGCGCTTCAGGAGGCGTTCGCACGCCAGCTCATAGATACGCAGGAGACCGATCGTAAGCGGATTGCGTCGGACCTGCACGACGGCGTCTCGCAGACACTGGTGGTCATCAGAAACTGGTCGCAGATCAGTGAGAAGACGCTCCCCGAAGACAGCGCCGCCCGACGTCGTCTTGTTGATATCGGCGATGCGGCGTCGCAAGCGCTGGGCGAAGTGCGCGAAGTGGTGCAGGACCTGGTGCCGTACCACCTCGAGCGACTGGGGCTCGTCGACGCAATTCGCGATGCGGCCGTTCGAGTCGCCGATGCGTCTGGCATCAAGATCGAGTGTCGGCTTGTGGATCCGCGTGGCCGTCTTTCGAAGGAGACTGCCCTCCGGCTTTACCGTGTGGTTCAGGAGGGTCTGAACAACATGGTCAAGCACTCGGGTGCCACGAGTGCGACGGTGGACATGACGTTCGAGGCCGAGCACTTGCGCCTCACGTTGGCCGACGATGGCAAGGGGTTTGTGCCGGCGGCCGTCACGCCGACGACGGCCGGGGATGGCTTTGGCCTCGTCGGCATGTCCGAACGCACCCGGATGATGGGCGGACAGTTGACGATCGATTCCGCGCCCGGCCAAGGCACAACGATTACCATCGTGGTGCCGCTATGACGCAGGCGCCCATCCGAATCCTCATCGCCGACGACCACACCTTGATGCGGCAGGGCCTGCGTGAAATCTGCGTCGGCATCGGCGGCTTCGAGGTCGTCGCTGAAGCGAAAAATGGTGTGGAAGCGGTTGCGCTGCATCGGACCGCGCGCCCGGACGTGACGCTCATGGATCTGGCGATGCCCGAGATGGATGGCGCGGAGGCGATCGGCCGGATCATCGCCGAGTCGGCGTCGAGCCGGATCATCGCGCTGACGATGTACCGGGAAGAGCCCTATATGCGGGCGGCAATTCGTGCCGGTGCACGCGCCTACTTACTCAAAACGGTGGAGGCGGCCGAGCTGATCAATGCGATCGAGTCGGTGCATCGCGGCGAGTACCTCGTTGATCCGATTATCG
>JBBQCR010000588.1:0-1577 GCA_038318935.1 Phycisphaerales bacterium | reverse complement strand
GGTGGTGCTCAAAATGGCTTGAACTCCGGCACCCGACTTCACGTCCTCGGCTCGCCATTGAACGAGAAGCTGGCGAACGGCGGCCTTGCGGATAACTTTTTCCACCTCGACGACGGCGACACTGATTAGGTCGTTTCGCTCGGCGGTGAGGTAGTCCTGCATGCCACTGCCGAAGGTTTCCTGCATCCACTGGTCTGCCTGGCTGAAACGACTTGCATCGGTGGGGCGGCTCACAGCGCACCTCGAAGTTGCGCGTCGCGCTCATTCGTGCTCGGGCGGGGCACGAAGATGGCCAGCTTGGAGATCGTCTCCAGCGACTGCAGACCTGCGGCTTCCATCAAGGTCAGCACGTTGACCCGGTTGGTCATGTGGGTCACGAACCAGGAGTTGCGCATCTTCTGCACGCTGACTTGGGGGGTTCCCTTGGGTCGACTGGTGCGGGCGACGAACGCCGAGACGACATCATTTTCGGTGCGAGTGCGTTGAGGGAGGAACACGAACGCGTCGGAGATGTGCGTCTCGCCTACCGATCGGCAAACGGACGCTCGCTCAGTGCGAGCGATTCGACCGAGCCCACCACGTCCATAGGTATCTCCGTGACGGCGATCCGCCACACGGTGTCCAAGCGAGGGTTGTAGATCCCGAGGTGAGCGATCTCCAAGCCGTTCTCCGGATCGTCACGGAACGCGACCCAGTAGAGCAACAGTTGAAGGACATCCGATCGACCGGGCGCGGTATCGGAGACCTTCAGGTCCCAGATGGTGTCCGCGGTCACGAAATCGATATGCCCATCCAGATGGAACCGCTCAGAATGCACGGCCCAAGTTCCCGGACGGACTGGTCGACCGAATCGCTCAAAGCAGCGGGAGACTCGTGCACGCATTTCGGTGATATGCATCAGCGTCTCGTCGCCGTCGCCCTCCTCCCACTCCAATTCATCAACCTCGTCGTCATTCCATTCCCAGGTCCGCTGATACGCAGCCATACGACCAATCGCGCTCTCAGTGTGCTCACCGCGGCGAACCCCGCGAATCGCCTCAAGCGCGGCGACCGATGGCTCGGCGTCCGCGCGCGGGTCCCCTGCGAGGTCCCACCGAGCAATGAGTTCCACGGCCGACCCGATGGTCCCTGGGTTCCCGCTTTCGGTGCGCCGTGTTAGTGCAGCGCCGCCGAGTTGGGACTGGTCGAAGAAGATCAGTGGGAGCAGGCCGCCGCGCGGTTGTGAAGCCTGCGCCGCTCGTCCCCGCACGGACAGCCATCGTCGTCGCTTATCTTGCCGCGCTCGGACCCGTTTCGTCACTTCCCCGGCAGCGTCCCACTCCTGTTGTAATGAGCCTGCTCGAGGCCCGGCATCGGGCCCGACTATGTGCGCCACTGCAAGGTTTGCCATCACAAGGTCAGACGCGCCGATCGCTGATAGCGCTGCAGCTTCGGCCGCGCCCGCACGTTCGAGGTGCCGTGCTGCGTCATCCCGAAACTCTTGCGACTCAGCAGCGGTGTGGAGCTTCCTCCCGCTGGGCCGTCGACGCTCTGCCTCTGCGGCATCTCTGGCCGCACTTTGTCGTTTACTGTCCGCC
>JBBQCR010000587.1:0-1585 GCA_038318935.1 Phycisphaerales bacterium | reverse complement strand
CGTACCGAATCCAGGATGAACCACAAACCGCGACCAGCCCGAATTCCGATCAGCCTAGGGTTGGACGGCAAAACGCGATGTAGTGAAGACCGCGGCCTTAGACTTTCCCGGACCGTTTCCCCGGGTCCGGGAGGCCGCAATGTTTCTCCGCAAGTCCACGCGGACCAAGGCCGGCACGACGCACACGTACTTCGCTCTCGTCGAGAGCGTTCGCACCGAGGCCGGGCCGCGGCAGCAGATCGTCGCCTACTTGGGGGAACTCAACGCCGACCAGCAACGCCGCTGGCAACGCACCGTCGTGTTCCACAATCGCCAGGGCGATGTCCAACAACTCCGACTGTTTCCCGACGACGAGACGATTCCGCTTTCCGATGACCCCGACGTGGTTCGCGTGCGTGTCAACGACATCGCCTGGACCAATGCCCGGCGCTTCGGCGATGTCTATCTCGCTCGCTGGTTGTGGAACCTCCTGGACCTCGATGCCATCGTCGATTGCCACGTGCCGCAGGGCAAAGAGACGATCCGCCCGGCCGATGTCGTCGCCATCGAAGTGATCAATCGCCTTTGTCAGCCGGGCAGCGAGTTCGCCCTGGCCGAGCACTGGTATGCTTCGACGGGACTCGAAGACCTGCTCGGCGTGCCCGACGCGGCCGTCACCAAGGATCGACTCTACCGCACGCTCGATCGTCTCCGCCTGGCTCAGACCGCCATCGAGAACGACCTGCAAACGCGCTTCGCCGGCCTGTTCCAACTCGATTACGACTTGCTGCTCTACGACCTCACCAGCAGTTACTTCGAAGGGTTGGCCGAAGACAATGATCTGGCCCGCCGCGGCTACTCACGCGACCACCGCAGCGATTGCAAGCAGATCGTCTTGGCCCTGGTCGTCACCCGCGAAGGCTTCCCGCTGGCGCACTACACCTTGCCCGGCAACGCCAAGGATGTGCAGACCGTGCGCCGGGTCGTCGGCGAAGTCGAGGCCCGCTTCGGCAAAAGTCAGCGAGTCTGGGTCATGGATCGCGGCATGATCAGCGAGGACACGCTCACGTTCCTCAACGAGCCGGGCCGTCGCTATCTGCTCGCCACGCGACGCCACGAATTGACCTTGTTTCAAGCCGAATTGGCGTCGCCCGGCTGGCAGCATCTGCCCGAACATCCCGGCGTCGAAGTCAAAGCCTTGAGCCGCGACGGCGTGCACTACCTGCTGGCCCGCAGCCGCGACCGCAAGCAGAAGGAGCGGGCCATTCGCCGTCGGCAACGCCGCGGTCTGGCCGCGGCGCTCCGCAAGTTGCAGGCCCGTGTGGCCAAGGGCCGCTTGAAGAACCGCGACGCGATCCACGAGGCGATCGGCCGACTCAAGGCCCGCTTCCCCAAAGCCGTGCCGTTCGTCAAGGTCGCGCTGAGTGACAAGCCGATGTCATTCAGTGACAATCCGCTGTCACTGCGGGTGGAGTGGCAAGTCGCCAAGTTCCAAGACGCGCTGCGACGCGACGGCGCTTACCTGCTCCGCAGCAACCGCGAGGGTTGGACCGCCGAACAATTCTGGGAAACGTACATGCAACTCGCGACGGTCGAACGCGCCTTC
>JBBQCR010000586.1:0-1591 GCA_038318935.1 Phycisphaerales bacterium | reverse complement strand
GAGTTCGGTGCTGCGGCAGCGCCTCGGTATCGTTTCCGATATGGCCCACTCTCGTGATGCCTTTCGCGACGCCGCCACGGGCGACGCGTCCGTGAGCGGGTGGGCGACCTACGGGCGCGAGGAACTTGAGACGGTGCTGATGCGCTACGACCTTGGGCGCATCGAACGGGCTCAGGAGTACCGACGCGGTTCGCGCTCGGCGCCAAAGTTGAAGATCTGGTCGTCGCTCGGTGAGTTTCTCCTGAAGCGACGTTCGCTCGCGCGGCATCCCTTGCAGCGCATCCACTTCGCTCACGGGTTGCAGGCGACGGTGGCCCGGCAGGGAGTTCCCGTCGCGGGACTTCTCCCCGAACGTCGCACCGGTGAGACGTTGATCGTCCTTGAGGATCACGTCTACGAGATGTTCCGATTCGTCACCGGCGACCGTTTCGACAAGACCCCGCGCGGCGCTGCACGGGGTGCGGAAGCTCTCGCCCGATTTCACAGGGCCGCTCGCGACGTCGACACGTCGATGATCACGTCCGCGTCCTTCCACTCATCGAGCGCCGTGCGCGTTGCACTCGGTCGTCTTGAGCCGGCGCTGGCAACTGCAGAGCCGGGCATCGACCGGGATCAACTCGCGTTCCTGGTTCGGGCGCTGCGCGAGACCTACGGCCGGGCGGTCGAGGAGATTCGCGATCTTGGCTTCGCGTCGCTGCGACCGAGCGTGGTGCACGGCGACTGGCATCCTGGCAACGTGATCTTCCAGTTGGGGACGAACAATCGCGCGGTCGCGGCGATCATCGACTTCGACAGTGCTCGCAGCGAACCGTGGGTGACGGAGGTGGCCAACGGGATGGCGCAGTTTTCGATCTCCGGCGATCCGGCGATCTCACCACTGGACTGGCCCGCCGATTTCGATCCCAAGCGCCTGCAGGCGTTTCTGCACGGATACCTCGGCGCCGCCGATCGACCCCTGACCTTCGAGGAACGCAGCATGATTCCCTGGATGATGATCGAAGCCCTCATCACCGAATCTGTGATTCCCGTCGCGAATCAGGGGACCTTCGCCGAACTGAAGGGCAGCGCGTTTCTCGAGTTGGTCTACGGCAAATGCCAGTGGGTACGACAGCACCGCAAAAGTATCTCGTCGTTGTGAAGCGACTTTCGATCACGTACGGGCGATCACTGCGACCGTGACATCGTCGAACTGATCCATCGTCGTCATGTGAGCCGAGAGAGACGCCAGAAGCGCGTCCACCACTGCCGTCGGCGTTTCGCCCACCGCGGCATTCAATGCCCGCTCGAATCCGTAGCGAATGTCGTTGGCGCCAGGCTGATCGATGACGCCATCACTGACCAAGAGAATCCGTTCGCCGGGCTCCAGCGTGCGCTCGTCGATGTCGAGAGGGATCTCGGGTGCCACGCCCAGCGGCGGACCGCCCTCTGCCTGGATGATCTGCGGTCCCTGGCTCGACGAAAGAATCGCCGCAAGTCCGTGACCGAGATCAGCGATGCGCACGCGGCTACCGTCGGCGGCGAGTTCGATGAACATCATGGTCACGACGCGCGAACCGCCGCTGATGCGCTGCACCTCGCGCCCGAGTTCCTG
>JBBQCR010000585.1:0-1604 GCA_038318935.1 Phycisphaerales bacterium | reverse complement strand
GCTGGTTTGCCGCTGAGCCACTTCGCGGCACGTATCGCGCCCCGCGCAAACAGATCTCGAGTGGTCGCAAAGTGCTGGATTCGTAGGATTTCACCGGCCCCCGCGAACTGCACGATGTGATCGCCGACGACGTCTCCCGCGCGAATCGCGTGCACCCTGTCCTTGGACACCTCACGACCGCCTTCACGGAGGCTGGCGACCAAAGAAAGCGCCGTTCCGGATGGTGCGTCAAATTTTTTTGTGTGGTGCGTCTCGATCACATCGACGTCGTACTCGGGCCCCAAGAGCCGCGCCGCTTCGGCCACCAACCGGCGCGTGACCGCGACGCCGAGCGAGGTGTTCGAGCAGACCATCAGTGGGATCTCGCGCTCCGCGTCGGCGAGCGCTGCAAGGGTCGACGCAGACAGCGCCGTCGTCCCGACGAGGAGCCCCGCGCGGAGTCGTCGAGCCAGCGTGACGGCGTCCCGCGCGCCCTCATCGGCGCTGAAGTCGATGATCACTCCTGATTCCGCAAGCGTCGATGCCACCGAAGGTTGCCGCTCGATCTCCACGGCATCACCGCGATCGAGCATCGCCACGATCCGCACCGTCGGATCGTCGTTGGCACAGGCGGCGATGCGCATGCCCACGCGGCCTTGTGCACCATGGATCGCAAGCGGTGTGACGGCGTGACTCATGTCCTCTGAGGCTCCTTGATGCGCTCTGATGCGGAGGTCTTGAAGGCGCCGATGACCGCGCTGCGCGCCTCGCGCGGCGCGGGTCGAAGTGTCGTCGACGAAGCGCATTCGTGACCGACCCGAAGATGACCAATCTCGCTCCCCTTGAATCTTTTCTGTCAAGAGGCTTTTCTTCCGAGGCCGATAGGTGTACAACTTCCCATGTCAGCGCCTCGTTACGCCGGCGACTGACTCGACTCCGACAACCTGAGCGTAACTAAAGGGAACCACCCATGGCTGCAAAGAAGAAGGCTGCTAAGAAGGCTGCCAAGAAGACTGCGAAGAAGAAGACCGCGAAGAAGGCCGCCAAGAAGGCCGGCACTCGCCGCACTTCGAAGAAGGCCTAATGGCCTGATTCAAGCCCGAAAGATCGACTCGCAAGAGTCGACTCCAAGGGTTGGACACTGAAGTTCGTCCGTCGCTCCGATTGACGGGGAACATCAGGAACGTCCGCAAGAACACGACCGGAGATCGCAGCGATGCGGTCTCCGGTGTTCTTTTTGCAACGGCGCTTCCGACATTGCGCGGGGCCATTGTTCTCGCGACGCACTCCCTTACAATCCGCCCCGCTATGGCTCACATCATTGCAGAACCCTGCATCGGCACGAAGGACACCGCCTGCGTTGAGGTGTGCCCGGTCGATTGCATCCATCCGGTCAAAGGCGCAACCGATCACGCGAACGCCTCTCAACTCTTCATCGACCCCGACACGTGCATCGACTGCGGCCTCTGCGTCGACGAATGCCCGGTCCAGGCGATCTACCCGCAGGAGGATCTGCCTGCGGAGTGGCAGAAGTACATCCAGATCAACGCCGACCACTTCAAGAAGAAGTAGTCGCCTGCGTGTTGCACCAATTGTGGCGCTCCGTAGCGCCCTCCGGGCGCACA
>JBBQCR010000584.1:0-1622 GCA_038318935.1 Phycisphaerales bacterium | reverse complement strand
AACACGCTCGGCGCCGAGATGGTCGGCCCCGCTCCTCAGCAGGGCGCGCTGAAGCTCAAGCTGCGTCTGGCACCGAACGTGCCGTGGGGATCGTTTCGCGGCGGCGTGGTGATGATCTCGACGCGCGGCAAGAACGAGGGCGGCGCTGACATCACCAAGACCCTGCCCTTCCGCGTGACCGGCGTTGTGGTCGATGAGATTCGCGCCAGCGAGTATCTCCTGCAGATGGGAACGGCGCGTCCAGGCAACTCGTTCACCAAGTCGGTCTTCGTCTATCAGGAAGCGGGCAAACCATTCGAACTCGTCGATCTCCTCCACGAGCCGATGGGGGTGCAACAGAAAGGCATCGCCCCGGCCGAGTATCAGCCCATCACGCTGACGAAGGAAACTCGCGACGGGAAGCCGGGCTACGTCATCACTCTCGGTGGCACGACTCCCCGAGACGCTCAAGGTTTCCTCGGTGGGACGGTTCGCTTCAAGACCCGCGTTGAGGGCTCGACGGACCTCGTTGCCCGCGAACTACCAGTCGGCGGTCGGGTGATGACCGAGGAGCAGGAGAAGCGCCTCCCGACGGCCGGCCCGCGCCGCTGATCGCGGATCGGGTTGCAATGGATCCGGATGCTTACGGCTCGTCGATGTCGATTGGAGCGAATCGATGCAGTCGTTCGCGCTCCGCGTTCTGCATGCGTTGGATGGAGTGGTCAGCATCAGTGATGGAGTAGGTCGCCAACTCACCGTCCGAGCCGACCATCGCGATGCGGTCACCGTGACCCAGAAATCCAGCGCATCGCAGCGCTGACGCCCCGACGAACGGCGTCATCGCCAGCACTTCTCGCCCCAGACCGAGGTGCCAGAGACGCACCGAACCGTCGGCCGAGTAGGACAGCAGAATCTCGGGGTCGGTCGGATGTGGCACGACACCGTCGATTCGCGCCGAGTGTCCGCGCAACGTTCGCGTCACATCGCCGTGAAAATCACGGAAGACCAGATCGCCGCGCCAGTCGCCGATCACCCACTCGATCCCGTTGGAAACGAACGCGGAGGCGAATCCCGTACTGGTTCCGACGGGCTTTCGCACGGTGCCCGTTGAGCGATCGAGCAGGCGCACCAGCCCCTCGCGTTCGCACGCCACCAGCCAGCGGCCGTCGTTGGAGAGCGAGACCGAAAGCGTCTCCTTGAGCGCTGGAGGCAGTGCCTCACAGTCGTCGCCCGTCCTCAAGTCGAGAATGCGAATGGAATCATCGCGGGCGACATACGCCAACGAATACTCGCCCTCGAAGCTGAAGCAGTTGGGACCCGCAATCCGGACGCCGCCGACCTCGGCCACCAGTGACCGGTCGTCAGTGCGATAGACCCGCATCCGGCGATCAGCGGTGAGCACGAGAAAGAGACTGCCTTCGCCGTTGCACACGACCGTGCGCGGGCGCAACCCTGCCATCGTCCACACTCGCCCACCTCGCTCGTCGAGCGCCAGCACTCCCGTGTTGTCAAACGCGAGGAACGCCGAAGTTTGTCCGGCGAGCGGCCGCGCGACCGAACGAATCGGCGCGAGACCGCACGTCGATACCGCTTCGGGTCCGATGTGCCAGATGCTGATGCTTTGGTTGCCCGCACTGGCCACA
>JBBQCR010000583.1:0-1623 GCA_038318935.1 Phycisphaerales bacterium | reverse complement strand
AGCTTTGACCAGTGGGGCGTCGAGCTAGGTAAGGTGCTGGCGAAGAGAATCATCGGCGAGTTGGCGACGAAGCAGTCGGATCGCCCGGCCAAGCTGGAGCACGATGCGAGTACGAACGCCCTGATCGCGTCGTATCGCAAGCGACGTTGACGACGTCGTTCGTTCGGTACGGACGATGCACCTCCGGGACCAGCAACGTTCCGGCCCCTCAGGTCAACGCCGCGGTGCCGCGGCGAAGCTTCTCGATTGCAGCCGGAACGAGTTCGAGCGCTCGGTCGATCTCGCCGGTGGTGGTGAATCGCGAGAGCGAAAGCCGGATCGAGCCGTGCGCGATCGCTGCCGGAATTCCCATCGCTAAGAGCACTGGAGAGGGATCGAGACTGCCGGAACTGCACGCGGCTCCGGCGCTGGCGCAGAGGCCGCGCTCGGAGAGAAGAAGGAGGATCGCCTCCGCCTCCAACTTCGCGAATCCGACGTTGGTGGTGTTCCAGAGTCGAGGGGTATCGGCGCCGTGAATCGTGACGTCCGTGCATCGCTCCCGGAGTCCGCGCTCAAGGCGGTCTCGCTCGGCGGCAAGGTGAGCGCGAGCGGGCGTCGCGAGCCACTCGCGAGCCCCGTCCGCGGCGACACCCATGCCGACGATGCCAGGGACGTTTTCTGTGCCCCCCCGCCGCTCGCGCTCTTGCGGTCCGCCGACGATCTGGCGATCGAGCGTGATACCACGACGAATGTACAGCGCTCCAATTCCCTTGGGGCCGTGGAACTTGTGCGCCGCGAAGGAGACAAGATCGACCTGCATCGAAGAGACATCGGTCTCCATCTTGCCGATCCACTGGGTGGCGTCGACGTGAAAACGAACGCCGTACTCACGACAGATCGCTCCTACACGGTCGATCGGCTGCAGAATGCCGGTCTCGTTGTTGGCCCACATCAGGCTGACCACGGCGATCTCGTCGCCGCGCGATCGCAGAAGCTCGCTGAAACGATCGAGATCGATGACCCCATCGGGTCGGTGGGTGATCCAGACGACTTCGTCTCCACGAGCGATCCACGCGTCCGCTGACTCACGGACCGCGCTGTGCTCGAGCCGGCTGGTGACGAACGTCCGCCGCTCTCGTCGACCGGACTGTTGCGATGAACTTGTTGCGGGCGAAGCCGACGACAATCCAGCGCGCGGCGCCGATGCGACCGCGTGCCGACGCGAGCCAAAGATCGCAAGATTGGCGGCTTCCGTGCCTCCGGAACAAAAGAGGATCTCTCGCTCCTGGCAACCGACGAGCTTTGCGATCGAGGTCCGGGCCAGTTCGATGCGTCGACGCGCATTGACGCCGGGACGATGCACGCTCGACGGATTCGCCCAATCAGTGACCAAGCATTCCCGCATCGCCTCGACCACATCGGGGAGAGGCTGGGTGGTCGCGTTGTTGTCGAGGTAGACGATGTCCACGGTGCGATGCTACGCGAGAGGGATGGCTGGCTCTCGCTGGTGGCGGCGACTCCGCCAGCGAGTCCCGCGGCGGCAGTGCGAGCGATCCGTCAGGGCGCGCGGCGGGAACACCATGTGAACCGGCGAAAAGCCGACTCGGAACCGAGCCCCGCCGATGCCATCACCTTGTGCGACAG
>JBBQCR010000582.1:0-1627 GCA_038318935.1 Phycisphaerales bacterium | reverse complement strand
CGATCACCCGCATCCTCGACCGTACGTTTGCCGGTGTGATCGATCACGATCGCATCGAGAGGGCACAGGTGCGAGCGTGGCTGGCGGGAGTGCGGCATCGACTCGGACTCGCGATCGCTCAGGAGCGAGGCGCTTCATGAGTGCGCCTTCGCCCGCAACGCCAGCGAAGCCCGCAACGCCAGCGAAGATTGCCGTCGTCGGGCATACGAATACCGGCAAGACCTCGCTGCTTCGAACGCTGCTGCGCGACGAGACCTTTGGTGAGGTGTCGGATCGGGCGGGCACAACCCGACATTCAGAATCGGCCGAACTGACCGTCGAATCGTCGACGCTCGTTCTCACCGACACGCCCGGACTCGAGGATTCCAGCGGACTGCTCGAGCATCTGGAGTCGGCGGCGCTGGCGCAGCAGGTCCAGGATCGCCATGAGCGCATCCTCCGCTGGCTTGCCGATCCGCAGGGACGGTTTCCGCAGGAAGCGAAGGCCGTCCGACAGATGCTCGCGTGCGATGTCGCGATCTACGTCGTTGATGCTCGTGAGCGCATGCTCGGTCGCCATCGCGACGAACTGGCCGTTCTCTCCTGGTGCGCTCGGCCGATCGTCCCGGTCCTCAACTTCGTCGCCTCTCCCGAGGCCGACGTAACCGCGTGGCGCGATCAGCTCGCGCGGCTTGGTCTGCACGCGGTGGTCGCGTTCGACACGGTGCTCGTCGACGCGGAGAGCGAGCGTCAGCTTCTGGAAGCGCTTCGCACGCTCGCTCCGAAACATCAGGCAACTTTTGACGCCTGCATCGGCGGCCTCGCGCGGCAGCGTGATCGCGTGCTGCACGCCTCCGCCTCGATCATCGTCGAACTGCTTTTGGACGCTGCCGCGTGCGTCCTGCACGTCGATCCGAAGAACGAGGATTCCGTACGCCGAGGCGTCGAAGCGCTGCGAACGGCGCTCCGTTCGCGTGAGCGGCGCTGTGCCGAGCAGCTCTTGGATGTGCATCGATTTAGCGGCACCGATCGAATCGGCGACGATCTCCCCGGCATCGACGGCCGCTATGGACTCGATCTCTTCGACCCCGTCGCCCTCAGACAGTTCGGAGCGGCGAGCGGACGCGGCGCTGCGGTCGGCGCGATGGCTGGGCTGGCGATCGACGCGATGGTTGGCGGGATGACACTTGGCGCGGCCGCCGCAACCGGTGCTGGCGTCGGCGCGCTCTTTGAAACCACGCGGCACCACGGTCGACGATGGCTGCGGCGCATGCGCGGCGAGACGGAGCTTCGCGCCGACGACGGCACGCTGCACCTCCTCGGTCTTCGGGCGCTGTCGTTCCATCGGGCACTCCTTCAACGCGGCCACGCGGCGCGAACGCCGGTTCGGGTGGCCGATGAATCACTGCTCGGTCGTGTGCGCACAATCGCGCGCTCGGCTTCGGGATGGTCGATTCCCGAGCCACTTGCGATCGCCCGACAGCATCCTCACTGGTCGTCGCTCAGCGCCGGTGCGGATGGACTCGTTCCGGCCGATGGCGCGACCGATCCGCGCCGAGGACGAGCGGCAGACGATTTGAGCCGCCTGCTTCGGACTGCTCTGCGACGCGACGCGAGCGAGCCAGTACAGTTTCCGTGACTCGCGCTA
>JBBQCR010000581.1:0-1635 GCA_038318935.1 Phycisphaerales bacterium | reverse complement strand
GCCGATCCGCTCACGCACCTGGTCCGCAACTGCTGCGACCACGGCATCGAAACGCCCGAAGCTCGCCTTGACCGTGGAAAGCCAGCCAACGGGACCATTCGACTCTCGGCGCGACAGGACCGCGGTCAGATCGTGATCGAGGTGCGCGACGACGGCAAGGGCCTCGACGTCGAAGCGATCAAGCGCAAGGCGGTGACCCAAGGACTGCGCACGCGGGCCGAACTCGATGCGCTCGAGGAACGACAGGTCTTCGACCTCATCCTGCTTTCGGGATTCTCCACCGCCGCCCAAGTTACCGACGTCTCGGGGCGCGGCGTGGGAATGGATGTCGTAAAGACCAACGTCGATCAAGCTGGGGGCACGGTCGAGATCGATTCGGCACCCGGACAAGGCTCGGTCTTCTCGCTGCGTCTGCCGTTGACGCTCGCCATCATGCCCGGCCAGTTGGTGCTGTGTCGCGGGCAGCACTTTGCGATTCCGCGCCGCGAACTTTGCGAAGTGGTGCTGTGCGATCCATCCGACTCGTCGCAGCGCATCGAGTCCTCGCAAGATCAAGAGGTCCTGCGCCTCCGAGAAGAGCTTCTGCCCTTGGTTCGACTTCGTCACGTGCTGGACGGCGAAGTCAACGGCAATGATGCGACGACCACGCGCGAGTATGTGGCCATACTTCGCGTTGGCTCGCATCGCTTCGGACTCGTCGTCGATGACTTGCTGTGGAGCGAGGAAGTCGTCGTGAAGCCGTTGCACTCGTTGCTGCGACCGCTGGGCGTTTACGCGTCGACCACGATCCTCGCGGACGGCCATGTCGGGTTGATCTTGAGCAGCGAAGGCATCGCCCGCCAAGCGGGGATCCTGCATCGCAAGGCGCCTGCGGCGTTGCCTGCGAGCACCGGCCCGAAGGTCGACCTCCGACCGATCCTACTCTTTCGCTCGGGCAAGCAAGAGTTGTTTGCCGTTCCGCTCTCCGACATTCGCCGCGTGGTCACGCTGGACTCTTCGCGCATCGAGCGCGTCGGCGGTCGTGAACTCGCGCGGCTCGACGCCGACACCACGTGCAACATCATCCGCTTGGAATACCTGCTCGACGTGTCGCCTTCGACCAACTCTTCGGCGTCGTTCCTGATCATTCCACGCAACGCTCGCGCTCCGGTGGGCGTCCTCGCGACAGAGATCGTCGACACGCTCACGGTTGCGTATGAGCTCGATGTCAATGCCTACCGCGTCGATGGTGTACTGGGCTCGGCCACCCTGCGCAATCAATTGGCCGTGTTCCTCGACGTCGCGCGCTTGTCCCAGCTCTGGGAAAGCGTGCGCGACTCGCACCTTTCCCTCCCTGAGGCAAGTGCGGCGCAACCCCCTGTCGGCACCGCGACGGTGTTAGTGGTCGAGGACACGCAGTTCTTCCAGCGCCTCATCGCCGGCCATTTGCAAGCTGCAGGGTTCAGCGTCGTCGTCGCCAGCAACGGCGCCGAGGGCATCGACGCCCTCGCCACGGGCAACTTCGACCTCATCGTTTCCGACATTGAGATGCCGGTCATGAACGGCTTCGAATTCGCGCAGCGGGTGCGCGGCAACTCGCGATTCGCGCAAACGCCACTGCTCGCCCTGACCACGCTCGACAAGCCCGAGGTGCGA
>JBBQCR010000580.1:0-1640 GCA_038318935.1 Phycisphaerales bacterium | reverse complement strand
AGGTCGTCTCAATGCGGACCGTGACTGATCAACGAGACTGAACGCAGCGGACCGGGACGAAGCGCGGAAGTGGCGATTGTGGACGGGTTCGGAGGGGTCGCTCAGTCGATGCGCCGCGGACCGTTGACGAGGGAATCAGGTCCTGCTGACGGGAGGTCTCTCCCACGCACATTCCTCCATCGGGCTCATTCCACCAACGAGTAGAGTTTGCCATCCTATGAAAATGCAGCGTTTGGACATGATCCCTGTCGAGGAGGCTCGCGAACGAATCCTCTCGTTCGTTCCACTTCTCGAGCCAGAAGACGCCCCGATCGGGGAATGTCTCGGTCAGGTGGCGTCAGAAGATGTCGTCGCCCCTTCGGCGATTCCGCCACTGGACAACACGAGCATGGATGGCTACGCCGTCCGCGCAGCCGATACGACAGCCGCATCCGACCAGAGCCCTGTGATGCTGCGCGTCGTCGGCGAACTTGCCGCCGGCTATGTCTATGACGGAACCGTCGTTGCGGGCACAGCCGTGCGAATCATGACCGGTGCACCGCTGCCGGAGGGCGCGGATTCGATCGTGCCGTTCGAGGAAACCGACGAGCCAGAAGGACGGAACTTTGGCTCCTTCGCAAAGTCCCGGCCGGAAGTGGGAATACTGAAGCCGGCTCTCGTCGGAGCCAACATCAGGCGTGCCGGTGAAGATGTCGTCGCTGGCGGCGTCGTCCTTCCTCGCGGCACTGTCCTGCACCCAGCGCAGATCGGCGTATTGGCGTCGTTGGGTAATGCCACCGTCCGGGTGTGTCGCCGCCCCGTGGTCGCGATCCTCAGTACAGGCGACGAGATCATCGCGCCCGGCGTGCCGCTCAAAGCCGGGCAGATCTATGACAGCAACGCTTTCAGTCTCGCCGCCATGGTGCGGGAGATCGGCGGCATCCCGTTGTCCCTTGGCATCTCGTCGGATACGCCTGAGATGCTCGAAGCGAAACTCAACGAGGGACTTGGCGCCGACCTTCTCGTCACGTCTGCGGGCGTCTCGCGCGGCGATTACGACATTGTGAAGGACGTGCTGATGAAGCACGGCGAGATCAACTTCTGGACCGTCCGCATGCGGCCAGGAAAGCCGCTCGCATTCGGAACTTTCCCTTCGGGCGACCGTCGGGTGCCGCACATCGGCCTGCCGGGAAACCCCGTGAGCGCGATGGTGTCGTTTGAGCTCTTCGGAAGACCTGCACTGTTCAAGATGCTTGGGCGCACAGGCTGGGAACGCCCGCGCGTCACCGCTATCTGCGACGAACCCATCGACAATCGCCCGCTGATGCGGTTTTTTCCGCGCGTCCTCCTATCGCATCGCGATGGCCGCCTCCACGCTGCTCTCACTGGCCCGCAGGGATCGGGGATCCTTACCTCGATGGCCACGGCCAATGCGCTCGCTGTTGTGCCCGAGGATCGAGAGCTTGTCGCGGTCGGCGAAGAAGTCGAGTGTATGCTCCTCGACTAGCGCAGGAAGATCAGAAGAGGCACGGCTTGGTCGCCGTGCCTCTTCAGCTTCGCTTCCAACCGATCCTGTTTACAGCGCCGCGGCCATCTCCGGCAGCCCCAATTCCTCGAGCTTCGCCTTCGACGGCTTGCAGGTCTCCGTGTCCCAGTCGCAC
>JBBQCR010000579.1:0-1643 GCA_038318935.1 Phycisphaerales bacterium | reverse complement strand
CTGCAGTGACGCGATCGTTCTCCTGAGGATCGCCGACGCCCGGTCGACAATGACGGCGCCTAGTACTACCTGGTCGGTTCTTGACTGGTTGATCCGGGCCGTGATCTACCCTTGCGATGACGCCACGCCAACTTCTGATGCTCGACAAGGAGCTGTCCACGTTCCTCAACGAGATGCTCGAAGGCCAAGGTCGGCCAGAGCGACGCTCCGCGCTCGGGCACTACATCACCGGCCTGCTCCTGGACGGTGAGCGCAAGAGCATTCAGCCGATGGCTGCTCGGCTGACAAAGGATCCAGCGGAAGCGGACGCAATGCGCCAGCGATTGCAGGACTGCGTTTCTGCAAGCCGGTGGTCAGAGAGCGAGCTGCTGCGCCGGTTCGCACTCAAGCTCGATCGCGAGCTACCGCGTCTGGAGGTGATGGTTGTGGATGACACCGGGTTCGCCAAGAAGGGCACTCACTCGGTCGGTGTCGCTCGGCAGTATTCCGGAACGCTAGGCCGCACGGACAACTGCCAGGTCGCAACGAGCCTGCACTTGGCGGGCGATCTCGGAAGCGTGATGGTTGGAGCGCGTCTGTATCTACCGAAGGTGTGGACCGACGACCGACCACGATGCCGTGCAGCCGGCATTCCCGACGAGGTGGAGTTCAAGACCAAGTGGCAGATCGCACTCGATCTGATCGACAAGATGATCGGCCTCGGGATTTCACGTCGACCCGTGTTGGCGGATGCAGGCTACGGCGAGGTCCCCGAGTTTCGCGATGGGCTCGCAGAACGAGGGCTGACGTACGTCGTTGGCGTCCCGAGCAATCACCTCATCTGGCGACCCGGAGTGAATCCGCAGCCACCGAAACCTCGTCGCAAAGAGCGGGGTCGGCACCGATCGCGATGGCGTGACGGCAACAACAAGCCAATCCAGATCGCCGAGCTGGTCAAGGGGATCCCGCGCGAGCGATACAAGACCGTCTCGTGGCGCCAGGGAGTACGCGGCAAACTCTCATCGAAGTTTCTCGCGTATCGAGTGCACGCTGCGGAGAGGTACACGAAGGGAAGGCCGCCCAGCGACGAACAGTGGCTGCTATGCGAGTGGCATTCGAGTGAAACCCATCCTCGGTTCCACTTCGCCACCTTGCCGGCAAAGTTGTCGCTGAAAGAGTTGGTGCGAATCACCAAGCTGCGCTGGCGCGTCGAGCGCGACTACCAAGATCTCAAAGGCGAGGTGGGGCTCGATCACTTCGAGGGGCGCACCTGGCGCGGCTTTCATCGTCACGCGACGCTATGTGCCGTCGCACACGGTTTCCTCGCCCTACGTCGGGCGCTTTCCCCCCCGGAGCAGGATCAAGTGGACGCTGCCGGAGGTGAGACGACAGCTTCAAGTAATCGTGCTGAGGCGAATCGGTTGGTGCCCGCTCTGCGCGCGACCGTTTCGCGAGTCTCTCGCAACGCGATCGAAGCCGCGGCATGAAAAACCGATCAGGTAGTATTAGCTCGGGGCCGAGAAGCCAACCGACCGGACCACGAACCGCTCGGTTCTCGGGATCTGTTCCTTTGCCATGCCACGTCGCATGCGTCGGCGGCGGCACGGATCTCACTCCGTCACTCTTCACCTCATCCATCCGTCCTATCTGCCATCGAAGGCAGC
>JBBQCR010000578.1:0-1654 GCA_038318935.1 Phycisphaerales bacterium | reverse complement strand
TGCGCGAGCCCTCGATACCAAGGCAACGAGTAGCGGTGGAACTCCGGGTTCCGCGTGTGCCTCTCGAGGAGGATCCGTCCGACTACATCCTGAAGCATCCCGGCGAGCCCGTGATAGTGAGCGGACTGAGCGGAGTCTGCGCGGTAGCGATACTGCTCGGCCTGAAGCCAGCCGATGAGCTGCTCGTAGTGCTCGTCCTGACGAGTCAGGCGTTCGGCGAAGGCGTCGATGACCTCGGTTGGCATCCCGCGTCCCCGCGCATGCCACCCAGCCGCGAGCTCGCGGAGATGACCGGGTGTGAGCCATTGCTTGATCTCGACGGTCAGCTCCCAGACGAGCGGCATGCCGAGCTCGTAGCTGAACCCTGCGCCGATGAGCCATGCTGACCTGTTCATGACGTTAGTGTAGCTTATACACGAATGTTGGCAAGCTGGACGATGGTCGCGGTGTTGTTCAGGTTAGATGGCCCCAGGTCGAAACCGCCGAGATCTGCACCGTGCTTGTCGATCAGAGCTCCTTCGGTCACGTTGCGGGTTCTTCGAGAGGTGGAACATGGCTGCGAATCGACGGTCGCACGTACCTGACGCACGAGCGACACCCGAGATCGAAGCTGCGATGCGGCAGATCGATCAACTCATTCCGCTCGCCGGTGCAACGGTGACGATCACAACCCAGCAAGACGTGCCCAACGAGCTCCATAACTGGGATCTCGTTGCACCCGCCATGCTCTTCAGTGCTACGAGCTGCCTCGTCTCGCTAAGGTGGCTCGCCGAGGCGCAGACCCCGCGACGCGACGAAGACGCGATCGTGCTGCTTCGCCGCCTCTATGAGCACGTGGTGATCTTCGCGTGGATCGCGATCGACCCAGCCCGGAACGCCCCACGATGGGTCGCCGAGGACTACCAACATCGCCTCCGTGCCGACAGCGACCTCGCGCGCATCGCGCGTCGCCGGGCTCACCCAGGACGCGCGCAACGAGTTTCAGGCGTTCATCGACCTGCATGGCACGATGCCAGACGTCGCGAGCCGAGCCGACCTCGCCGACCGACATTGGTCCACGCGCCTCGAAGGGCACGGGACATTCCCTCGCGCTCAATCGCAGGCGCAGACCGGCCGATGGTCGCTGCGGAAGATGTACGTGGCTGTCTACCGACCGGCCTCGGCGAACGCACACCCGACGGCGCAGAGCCTGCACGACTTCGTGTGGCCTGGCGGTGCGTCAAACACGTTCCACATCGGGAACAACGGCGATCATCCAATCGAACGCTACCCGTACACAATGGCGCCCCTCGTCTTCGCGACGATGCTGCTTATCGCCGAGCAGGTACTGGGACGACCGCGAGCGGACGACGTCTACGCCGCGTTCGGGAATGGCTGATCACGTAGGCACGGAGGAACATGGACAGGCCGTCAATAACTCATTCGGTTCCACAAGCGGTGCTCACCAAGCTCGGCGACGTGCTTGCAACGTACGCACTTGTCGAGCAGTCCCTGAAGCACCTGGTGGGTGCTCTTGTCAGCGCCGATGACCACATTGGCGCTGTCGTTACGGCCGAGGTACCGACGAAGGTGCTGCCGATGATGGCGCGGAGCCTCTACAAGGTCCACTTCGGTGAGGACGATCAGCTCTCGAACCTCCTTGCGTTGATGAAAC
>JBBQCR010000577.1:0-1666 GCA_038318935.1 Phycisphaerales bacterium | reverse complement strand
CCTGGAACGTACCGCGCGCCAGTCCCACGATGGGCTGCGCGTGTGTGAAGTTCGGGAAGTAGCCGAGGTGGAGCGTCACCGGGCCCGACGACGTCGGGACCTCAGTCGGCGCCGCGGCAGCGGCCGACGCCTGGCTGGTCGCGGCTGTCGTTGGTGTCTCGTCGTCGTCACGGTCGGAGCCACAGGCGAACGCCGCGAATGCGACGGTGGCTGCGACCAATAGGAATGCGAAACGCTTCACGTTAGAACCTCCCCTCCTGGTGGTGATGGGTGTGCCGAATTGCCCCCGCTGGACGGGGACGGAGACAGGCGCACCCGAGGGGGAGCAGTTCGCGTCGTGCGTCCTGCATCCGGCCTCCAGTTGTCAGGTCAGCCGTAACATTTGCTGGTTCAGTCATGGTTCAGCCGCCGCTTCTCCAGCGCGTCGATCTGCACGACGCGCGCGTCCTGGATGATCAGCTAGACATACCCGTGCCGGACCGACCGCACGGCGCGAACACGTCGTCGAGGATGGCGCGCTCACGCACAGTGAGCGCGCCCACGAGTGCCTGTGATCCGCCGGATGCCCGTGGCTGCGCCGGTCATACCTAAGAATTCCTATCAAGTTAGTCAGGATTCTATGCCAAGCAATCACAACGAGTCAAGGGGAATCTCAAGTTCGATTTCGGAACCTGTCGTTTGGGCGGATGCGCTCATCCGTTCGCACCATGGGGTAAGATGCCCCGATGCCGAAGGCGCAGGACGAACGCGTGGTGACGGGCGAGCCGCAGGAGGGTGACCTCCAGGCCGACACGTCGCTGCGGCCCAAGCGCCTGGCCGACTACGTCAACCAGCAGAAGGTCAAAGACAACATCTCGATCAGTATCGAGGCGGCCAGCGGGCGCGGTGAACCCCTCGACCATGTCCTGCTGTACGGCCCGCCGGGCCTCGGCAAGACGACTTTGGCCTACATCGTCGCCGCCGAGATGCAGGTGAGCATCCGCGTTACTTCCGGCCCGGCGATCGAGCGCATCGGCGACCTCGCAGCGATTCTCACCAGCCTGCAATCCGGTGACATGCTCTTCGTCGACGAGATCCATCGCCTCTCGCGCGTCGTCGAGGAGTTCCTTTACCCAGCGATGGAGGACGGTGCGATCGACTGGGTAACGGGCAAAGGCCCGGGCGCGCGTTCGATCCGCCTCGCGATCAAGCCCTTCACGCTTGTCGGCGCGACGACGCGCTACGCAATGATGTCGCCGCCACTGCGCGATCGATTCGGCCACGTCTATCGCCTCGAGTTCCACGACGTCGACGCGCTCTCCCAGATCATTCGCCGTTCCGCATCGATCCTCGGCGTGGAGATCGATGAAGCCGGCACGCACGCGATCGCTCTGCGCGCCCGCGGAACGCCGCGCGTCGCCAACCGGCTTCTTCGCCGTGTGCGCGACTACGCGCAGGTCCGCGCGCAGGGTGCGATCACCGAAGACGTCGCCGCGGAGGCGCTCGCGCGTCTTGAGATCGACGCGCTGGGGCTCGATAACATCGACTACATGGTGCTGCGGACGATCATCGAGAAGTTCGACGGCGGCCCCGTCGGCCTGGAAACGATCGCCGCCTCCATCTCCGAGGATGCCGACACGATCATGGACGTCTACGAGCCCTACCTGATGCAGATGGGTTTTCTGCA
>JBBQCR010000576.1:0-1666 GCA_038318935.1 Phycisphaerales bacterium | reverse complement strand
CCAGCGCCACATTGGTCAGTGGGCCGAGTGCGATCAGCGTCGCACCGGGATTTTCACGCGCCAGGCGTACGATCGCCAGCGCGGCGTGCTCGGCCTTGATCGGGCGCGGCGAGGCCGGGAAGCCTACGTCGCCAAGCCCGTCATCGCCATGCACCTCGCCGGCGTGAACCAGCGGGGCCATAATTGGCTGGCTGGCCCCGCGAAAGATCGGCACCGAGCCGGCGCCGATCGCGTCGAGCACGATTGGCACGTTGCGCGCAACATGATCAAGGCCGACGTTGCCGCTCACACAGGTGATCCCGATCACCTCGACCGCCGGATCGGCCAGCGCCATCAGGATCGCGATGGCATCGTCGACGCCACAATCCGTATCAATAATCAGCTTATGGGCCACGAGTTGCTTCCTGTATCTAACAACGGGTACATGGAGAATCAGCCGCGATCGGGCGGCGAGCCTACGCAGTCCGGCCCAGGATCTGCATCAGCATCTGCACAAACTTCGCCTCATCGGCGTCCATGGCGAAGTGTACATTAGGCGGGTTCAGGCTACGATTCCGGAAGTCGCACACGGTGCGCCCATCCGTCAGCGGCCCGCTCGTCTCAACATCAACATTGATGAAGTGGGTGGTAACGATCGTCGGGTCGATGATCGCGCAGACGGCCAGCGCATCGTGAACCGGCGCAGCCCCAAGCCGATGCATCGGCTGGCTCGTGTCATACCCGGCGACCCGCCGCTCGGTGCAGACGGCAGTGGCAAGCGCGGCCGGCGTTCCAATCTCGCGCAGCCGGGCGCAGTCATCGAGCGAGACCAGCGCGCGGTGGGTCGCGTCGAGCGGAATCATCCGGATCGGCCGCCCACAGTTGACCACAATCTGCGCCGCCTCAGGGTCGAGCCAGATGTTAAACTCCGCCGAGGGCGTCGAATTGCCGTGCTCGTGCGCGCCGCCCATGATCACAATCTCGGGGATCTTCGCCAGGATCCGCGGCTCCTTGCGGATCGCCGCCGCGATGTTGGTTAGCGGCCCAACCGGCACCAGGATAATGTCGCCATCCGACTTCAGGTAGGTCTCGATCAGCCAGTCGACGGCGTGCTGCGGCTGCTGCTTGGTTGTTGCGGGCGGCAGATCAAGGAATTCGCCGTGAATACCGGCGGCCGAGATCGCCTGCTCGGCGTTGTTACGCACCAGCGGCAGCGACATGCCCTCGAAGACGGGGATGTGGCTCTTCCCGATATAGTCGAAGACCCGCAGCGTGTTCTCGGTGCAGTTTTGCACCAGCGTGTTGCCATTAACCGTCGTCGCGCCGATCAGCTCTAGCTCGGGCGCGAGCGCCGCGATCATCAGCGCGACCGCATCGTCGGTTCCGGTGTCGACATCCAGGATGACTTTCTGTGCCATGCCATGCTCCTCTGCTCTGAGTAGTCTGTCAACGAAGGTTGCTTACATTCTGGTGGGTGATCGCGGCGACTGTAGCCATTCGGGAGTTGGTATTAGTGGCCGCCGGTCGGCATCCACGGGATGCTGACCTTGCGCGCACTGCCGGGGGTATTGCGGCTCCCGTTGACTCGCACCACCCCATCGATGATCACTGCCGCCACCGCCGGCGTATCGCCAATCGTAAGTGTGGCCAGCGCGTCGCCGGCCTCCGAGCCGATCGGCGCGTCGAC
>JBBQCR010000575.1:0-1667 GCA_038318935.1 Phycisphaerales bacterium | reverse complement strand
GTGCAGACCGGCGTCGGACGCACCGGCACGTTCCTGGCAATCGAGCAGGAAGGCGATGTCGATCCTGACATCATCGTGATGAGCAAGGCCCTCTCAGGCGGCTACGTGCCGGTCGGGGCGGTGATGACCAGAAAGAGCATCTGGCAGAAGGTGTTCTCGTCGATGGACCGGGCGATCGTGCACAGTTCGACCTTTCACCAAGGCTCGATGGCGATGGTCGCCGGACTCGCGTCCTTGGCGGTCTATGACGAGGAACGCCTCGGAGACAACGCGATCCGCATGGGAGCGAAGATCCGCGATGGGCTCGAGGCTATGAAAGGACGATTCGAGTTTCTCCGCCAGATCCGGCAACGGGGCCTGATGATTGGTATCGAGTTCGGCGAGCCGAAGTCAATGACCCTCAAGGCGGCGTGGAAGCTGGTGCACGCGATGGACGCGAATCTCTTCGCTCAGGCAATCGTCATTCCGCTGATGGAAGATCATCGCATCCTTTGTCAGGTCGCCGGCCACAATCAGGCGGTCGTCAAGCTCATTCCGCCGCTGTGCCTCACCGATGCCGATGTCGCGTGGTTCCTCCGGGCGTTCGAAGACGTGATGATCAAGTTGCACCGCTTCCCCGGTCCGGTGTGGAACATCCTCAAGCGTCTCGGAGTGAACACCCTCAGCCATCGCGAGCGCGATGTCGACGCGGCCATCGCGAGCGTCCGTTGAGATGAGCGAGAGCCCGACGCACGGCACTCCACGCTGGACCGATGCCTTCGCCCGGCTGGTGCTGGCAAGCCCTCGCCTTGTTCTCACGGTCAGCCTGCTGCTGGCGATCGTCGGTGGCGTTCTCGGCTGGTTTCGACTTCCGCTCGACGCCAACACCGACTCGCTGATCTCGCGCGAACGACCGTGGATGAAGCTCTATCTCGGCTTTCTGAAGGAGTTCGGCGACCTCGAGTATCTCTACGCCGTCGTCGACACCATGGGCGATCGGGCCGCTGGCGAACGGGCAGTCGACGATCTCCTGACACGATTGCAGAAGATCCCGGATCTGCCCGGCGTCTACGGTCGCATCGATGCTGACGAAGCGTGGCGGATCGCGACGCGAGCGATGCCGATCGATGATCTCCGCGGACTCACGCTCGCTCGGAGTGCGTTTCCCTTCCTGAGCGATGGCCCGACTGCGCTGGCCCAGGGCGAGGGGATGCTCGGTCGAGCAATGAGTCCAAGCGCGTTCACGATGAAGGGCGACGAACGCGAGCGCCTCGGCGCCGCCGGCATGCTGCTCCTGGAAGCGGTCGCAGGCGCCGATCAGGGTCCGCCAAGCGTCATGGGCGAGTCGATCCCGCGCCTTTCCACACCGCCTCCGAGTGCATACCTCGCGAGCGACACCAATCGACTGCTCTTCGTCGCCATCGCTCCGCACAAGGACTTCTCGCGGCTGGCAGCGATCGAAGAGCCGCTCCGGGCCATTCGAGCGGCGATTGACGAGACTCGCGCCGCGTTCCCAACAGTCGAGATCGGTCTCACGGGAAAGCCCGTCCTGCAAGCCGACGAACTGGTGACGTCGACCGGCGACACCACCTGGAGTTTCGCGATCAGTCTGGTCGTCGTCGCGGTGATCTGCATCGTCGTTTATCGCAACGTGCGACGGCCGATGCTGGCGCTGGTGGCGTTCGGCA
>JBBQCR010000574.1:0-1687 GCA_038318935.1 Phycisphaerales bacterium | reverse complement strand
GCACGGTGTGGTAGTCGGAGCCAATTAGCTTTGCGGTCTCGACCACGCTCTGGCCCCCGAGCACGTAGTGACGAAAGACCTGCCCCCACATCGGCGTCTCGCTGCGACCCCCGCCAGAATTCCTGGGCTGAGTTGTGATGGCTTTCTCTGCGGGCATCCCGCTGTGCAGGCGGACCCGAAGCGTCTCGTTCGTCACTCGGCAACGCGGGTCCTTCGACCAGGCGAGCACCGACTTAGTTTCGCCGAACGCAGTCACTCCCTTCGCGGACTTTGGGCTTGATCGAAGTCCACTCCGGATCGCCTCGCTGCGCGACACCCACGCGCAGTTCGAGGGCCGATAGCCACGCTTGCGGTCGCGGAGATCGAGACAGAGTCCCGGGCGATATCCGCTCGTCCGTGCCCAGGCGAGGAATGCATCCAACGACAGCCACTCCGCGCACACCCCCACGCCGCACTGGCCGAAGCGTTCGTAGAGTTTGTGCGTCGGAGTGGTGCACCTCCCGACGATGCTCCCCCACAGGCCCACCAACGCGGTCTCGCGCACGCTGACCTTCTTCGGCTCGGGGCGGAGGTCGAGGCCACTGCGGCGAAGAACGCGCTGAACAGCGCTGGGGACGAAACCGTTCTGCCGCGCATACTCGGATGCGGTTACGCCACGGGCGAGCGCTCTAAGTGCGTCGTGTACGTCGATGCGGGGTCGAGGCGCAGGGATCTGCATGCCAAGGAACCTTGGAGCAGCGGGGAGCTGGGTCTGTCACGTGCAAAAGCTACCAGACGACGCGCACCCCGTTGCTTGTATTGAACGTCCCACCACTCGGCGCGGGGCAGAACGTGGCCGACACGTCGCGGTAGTAGGCTTGATACCACCTTACGTCTCCAGAGCCGATCACGTCCCCGTGCGCGGCTGCGCGAGTGCGAATCGTCGGCTCGCCGACGTCGGGCACGACGACCGTGCCGTTGCTCGCGGTCTTCGTGTACATGCGAATCACTTGGCCGCCGGTGCACAGCAGGCCGTCGCCGAACTTGTTCCAGCCGGGCAGATTCTCGCTGCCCTGGAGGACGATCGTGAGCGAAGACTGCGGTTGGTTGATCGAGGTCAACGAAAGCGTGTCATTGCTCGTCGACCCATTCGGGACGAGCTTCACGCCGGACGCACTGACGGAGTTCGCGCAGCCGTGGCCGCGAGCGCCTCGATTCGAACATGGACAGTTCGCCAAGAAACCATCACCGGAGCAAAATGTATCGATCGGAGATTGGCATCCGTGCCACGCGGCAATTCCATTCGAGGCGAACACACCTCCCGCTGAAGTGAAGCTCCCGCACGCATAGAGCATGGGCACCACACCGCCCCCGATGTCGAGGGTGGCAAGGGCAAAAGCCATGATCCCGCCGCCGGTCCCTGTGAGTCCGGCACCGAGCTGTGACCACTGCGAGCCATCCCATCTGCAAATGTATCCGCCGAATGTGTGCGAGCTGGAATTGAAGCTCCCCGCTGCATAAAGCGCGATGCCGTCACCATCGTCGTACGTGGACAAGCTCCTGATGGTTCCGTTGATCTGGCCACCGAGTCCGTCGCCAATGGAAGACCACTGCGCTCCATCCCAACGCGCAAGCCCGTCTAGCGCGCGACCGACATAGAGGGCACGCCCATGCCCATCATCGAACTCGGTCATCGCCGCAGGTTCAC
>JBBQCR010000573.1:0-1693 GCA_038318935.1 Phycisphaerales bacterium | reverse complement strand
ACCGCCGACTGTTCCCTGCACTACGGCCGTCCCGAGAATCCGGGCGTACCGCGCGAGCAATGGCTCGGATCGATTCGCTTGCTGCAGGGTCAATACAGGATCGACGAGAACAGGATCACGGGACTCGACGCCGAGAGTTTGTCCTCCACCGCCGCGACGGTCGAGTTGGGGTGTCTGACGACCGTGTCGATCGCCGGATTTCCGACGCCGAGCTCCTGGTGGATGCGCGTCGAAAAGCAAGCCGACGACTCTTGGCGCATCACTCGGATCGCCGCACTGCAGATCGGACGGGAGACGCCGTCACCCGGAACGTTTTGAAAGCGTCGCGCAAGATCCATCCTTGAGAGACAATGCGGTGGGATGCCCGACCTGATGCTCTCTCAACTCGAACAGTGGCTATGGTCCGGAGCAGTCGTCCATCGGGCCGATGTTGCAGCGGTCGCCCGGATGGTGAGCGAGTTGTCGGATCTCTACACGGTGGAGCGAGGACTGATCGCTCGACAGCAGGGTGAGAGCGAGCATCTCCCCGCGAAGGTCTTGTACTTTCTCGCGTCCGATGCCCCGAAGACGGCGATGGTTCTCAACGAGTGTGCAGCCCGCGACGCTGCGTTCGCGTCTCCGCGCCGCGTCGTCGATCTGGGCTGCGGTGTCGGCGCAACCAGCGTGGGCCTGCTGCAGCATCTGGCGTCCCGCGGATGGAACGGTCCAGAACCAATACGCATCGTCGGAATCGATCACGCCCCGGCGACGCTGCGACTGTGGCCGCTGATTGTTGGCGAGGCCGCCCGCATCGCGGGCATACCAGTGCTGCTCGATGTAGTGCATGGCGACCTCGCCTCCGCTGCGATCGCCGGCGATACCGATCTCATCCTCTGTCAGACCGCGCTCAACGAGCGATTGCCTGGCAATCGATCCCATGAACTGACCTTCGATGTCGCGACGCAGGCGTTGGTCGGCTCATGGGCTCGCGCTGCGCCGCTCGTCCTGATCGAGCCCGCGCTCCGGGCTACCACACGTCCGCTGCATCGCCTGCGCGATGCGATGCTTCGTGAGGGCGGTATCCGCGTCGTGGCTCCCTGCCCGCACGCACTCGCATGTCCGATGCTCGTTCGCGAAGGCGACTGGTGCCACGAGTCACGCCGCATCGAGCCGACACCCATGGTGGCCCAAGTTCAGGCGATTACGCGACGTCGCGACGAGCGATCACTCTTCTCCTTCGTCGCCTTCGCGCCCGGTTCGGCTGCAACACCCAACCACGACGCGATGCGCCTCGTGAGTGATCCGCTCGGCAGCCGCGGAAAGACGGAACGTTGGGCCTGTTGCGAAGACGGTCGGCTGCGCCTCTTCCGACTGCTCGATCGTGAACGCCGGCCCGAGAACGAACTGCTGCTCGAAGCGGAGCGCGGAGCGATGGTGCGGATTGATCCGACGAGCGATAGCGATCGGATCGGTCCCGAGTTTCGCGTCATCTCGATCAGGAAATGACCTTCAGGGATTGGCGTTCGCGCCTTGATCACTCGCGGCGGTCGTAGCGCCGACCGGCGGAAGCACTGGCGGAATCAGGATGAGCTTGGCGATGCGACGATCTCCATCGACCTCACTGACACCAGCGAAGATCGATTCGCCAGCCAGCATGCGTGCACCCTCGGGGAACTGAAAGACCCTCGCGGCCGTCTCGCCACTGCCGAGTTTT
>JBBQCR010000572.1:0-1712 GCA_038318935.1 Phycisphaerales bacterium | reverse complement strand
CATCACTCGCCTGGCCCCAGAAGAAGCGGGTACTCGAAGCCCTGATGGCGATGGTCGGCCCATCCTCGCTCGCGGCGCCTGAATCACAGGGGTTCTCAGGGCAAGGCCGCTCCTCCGCCTGATAGTCTGGCGGGCGTCTTCACCCGTCTTTGAAAGAGCCCACGCATGCTGTACGCCCTCTCGCTCTCGCTTCTTGTCAGCGCACTCCCGCTTTCTTCGCTGGTGCAAGACACAGTTCCAGCACGTCCCGCTCCGGCGCGCAAAGCACCAAACTCCGCGACTGCGCCCCGCAGCCGATCGGTCGCGGGTGCCACACTCGCCGTGGGTAGCAAGGCACCCGCGCTCGCAATCGACAAGTGGGTGAAGGGCGGACCGGTTGCCGAGTTTGCGCCCGGCAAGATCTATGTCGTCGAGTTCTGGGCCACGTGGTGTGGACCGTGCATCGCCGGCATCGGTCATCTCACAAGTGTGCAGCGAGAGTTCCGCGAGTCCGGTGTCACGGTGATCGGTGTCACGAACTTCGACCAGCGCAATCAGCTCGCGGATGTTGAAGAGATGGTCAAGACCCGTGGCGAGGGGATGGACTATGTCGTTGGATGGGATCCCACTGGAACGACCTTCGGTCGCTTCATGACTGCGGCTGGACTCAACGGTATCCCGACCTCCTTCGTCGTGGGAAAGGACGGCATGATCGAGTACATCGGTCACCCGCAGAATCTGGACATCATCCTGTCAAAGCTCGTCGATGGAACCTCGACTGGCGTTCAAGCACGGGCCGAAGTGCAGGCTGCCATCGCGCTAAAGGCGGAGATGGAGAGCCTCATCAAGGGTGATCCCAAGGCTTCGCTCCTCAAGATGGCCGAGATCGAACGCCGCTGGCCGAAGTTCTCCCGACAGTTCCTTCTCAGCAAGGCGGAGTTGCAACGGTCAATCGGCGACACCGAGGCAGCGAAGGCAACGGTCGCACTCGTCGCCGCCGAGGCAAAGGACAACAAGGATTTCCCGACGCTCCGCGGACTGGCTGGGCGCAGGCTGGCACGCAAGATGGAAGCCGGAGCCCTCGACGAGGCGCTCGTCTTCGCCGTCGCCGCTGCCGAAGCATCGAACGAACGCGACGCCACGTCGATGCGCGTGCTCGCAAAGATCCATCAGGCGCGCGGCGAACGCGAACAGGCAGTGGCTGCGATCAAGAAAGCGATTGACTGCGCCGATCCGACGACGCGCGAGCGTCTTGATGCAGACCT
The DNA here is from genome assembly GCA_038318935.1 of Phycisphaerales bacterium. Classification (GTDB taxonomy): domain Bacteria; phylum Planctomycetota; class Phycisphaerae; order Phycisphaerales; family SM1A02; genus JAEUIT01. Next base: position 468 of record JBBQCR010000572.1, on the reverse strand, counting down.
GCAGGAAATCATGAACGGCTGAGTGCGGTCGAATTGCTGCGCGAAAAAAAGCCCGCACCTGTCCGGATGAGCGTGACGAGGCGCGGGCCTGAGAATGGCTCAAGATGTCGCGGTCGAGTGTTCTCCGTCAGTTCGGACTCTCGACGCGTTGGAAGCCCAATACCCGCGGACGGTCGCCGGGCTTCTTCACGTTGCTGCGATCGATGGTCATCACGTAGCGACTGTCGTCGGCGACCAACTCGCTGCGGGTCGCGTCCCACTTGCCGCTCACCGCATCCTGCCGCACCGCCACCACGCGGAGGTAGACCGTGAAGACGTCGCTGCGGGTCGTGATCAGATTGGAAATGCCGGCAAAGAGCAGATTGCGCTCTTCGACGTCGCCAGCGACGCGATCGGGCACCGTAATGAGCGGAAGGAAATCGGGATTGAGTTGCACGCGCCCCTGGTTGACGTCGGTCGAGAGTCGAT
>JBBQCR010000571.1:0-1735 GCA_038318935.1 Phycisphaerales bacterium | reverse complement strand
GAGCGGTGCTGGCAGTTCACGCAGGGTGGCGCGGAATTGTCGGGGGGGTGGTCGAGAGCGGACTGCGATTACTCGCTGAAGAACCCGATAGTCTCATCGCGGCGATAGGTCCGGCGATCTCGTGCGATCGATTCGAGGTTGGAGAGGAGGTGGCCGCCGCCTTCGTCGCTGCAGGCCTTGAACAGTGCATCGATCGGACACGAGCTAAACCGCACGTCGATTGCCATCGTGCGGTGTCGGCGATCCTCCAGCGCAATGGACTCGCGCCGGATCGCATCGACGGCGAGCCAATCTGTACGTACGTTCATGCGAAAGACTTTTTTAGTGCCCGGCGCGACGGCGCCCTCAGCGGTCGCCTCGCTGCGGCGATCGGACCCAGATGACGCCCCAGCGCTAACGAGGTCCCTTCCAGACCGCCGCCTCGATGCACGCGACAAGATTGATGATCCAACCGAGCACGAAAAACCAGAGCACCGTGGCGAGCACCAACATGAGGAGCGCCATCCCGATGCGACCCTGCACCAGTTGGCCCAGCCCCGGAATGAAGAAGCTGCACACCGCCGCGATCACGTTGCCGGCGCTGCCTCGACCTGGTTCGTTGCCCATCGTGAACACCTCCATGAGAAGTGATTCGTAGTATCCCCGATCCGCTTTCGCGTCGCCGGTCAGCGGGGGCGGCGAACGAGTTGTGAAGGCTTGGGCTGATGCTTCACGGGACAGCAGGCGAGCGCTCCGTCCAACTCCAGCGTGGCGAATCCGTGCACCGTCGCCCAGGTAACGACGGCCTCGGTCATTGCCCGCTCCTTCGACAGTCCGTACGCCGCAGCGATGGCCCCGACGAGAACTGCCAGGGAGGCGTCTGCAGTCTGTTTCAGCGTCGCGTGCTCGTTCCAATGCTGGATGTCGGGTCCGAACATGATGCGATACAGGTTCGGATTGGAGCGAGCGAACTCGATGTACACCGCGCACATGGAAGCCAAGCGCTTCTCGCCGGCGCCCGGCTGAAGCACATCAGCCTCGTTGCCGGGCTGGTGTTCGCTTCGCTACTCGTCGTGCAGCAGGCATCGATATTCATGGGCGACGCGGGACGAACCGGCTCCTGGATCCTCGATCGCGGCGGCGGACCCGACGGTCACGACCTCTGGGTGATGGACGATTCAGTTGAGATGTCCGAGGACAACAAGCCGCTGCTGCAGACCTCGTCGCGACGCGTCCGCAGCCCAAATGACTTTCGCCACAGGCTGCTCAGGGTGCGAGTCGATATTGATGAGAACGAGGCGTGGCGAGTTCGTACCGGCGCGGAGGCGACCGCGTCTCTGCGGGGCAACAGCAGCAAGGTCTACGAACTCGATTTTGGTCGCATCGAGCCCTACGTGATTCCGAAGCGTTCGCTCACGGGACTCTCGACGGAGCGCGTGGATACGCGCGTCCTTCAGGTGATCTATCGGCTCTCCGCGGCAAGCGGAGACGCCACACCGTATCCCGGTCAACAGGTGGATGTGTTCATCGAGGCTGCTGCCCGCTGAGCTCAAAGCCGGGCGCGAATTGCGTCGGTGAAAGTGATCGCCTCTTGCAGACACGTCTCGACAGCGGGTAAGAGCCAGTTGTCCTGATTCACGAACCAGATCCGTTCCGCGATGGGACGGCGAACCAACTCTGCGGTTCCATCCGCGATCTGTGTCGGCTGCGCAAATGGCATCGCGTGACCCCAGCGCGTCAGGCGCACTGCTTCAAT
>JBBQCR010000570.1:0-1738 GCA_038318935.1 Phycisphaerales bacterium | reverse complement strand
GGATCGATCTCACGGCGCTTGCGGGCCCGGGCCACGGTCGCGAAAAGCTTCCACACGTCCTGTTCAGCGCGGAAATACTCGCGGCGATCCCCGCGCTCGTGCTGCCGCGTGATGATGCCCCACTCCACAAGCGTTCGCAGCGTCATGGACACGTTGCCGCGCGAGATCCGCAACCGATCCATGATCGCGTCAGCATGCAGTGGTTCGCCGTGCACGAACAGCAGGGCATGCACCTCCGCCATCGTTCGAGGGACGCCCCATCGAGAGCCCATCTCTCCCCAGAGTGCAATGAAGCGATCTTGCGAGCCATGCAGCTCCGAATCGACCGGCACCTCTGGCGAAGATGTCATGCGCGGGCTCGCGTTCGGAGCGGCTGCGAGCGGCATGTCGCTAGGAAGATCCATGTCCGGAGGGTACGGTCTCGGCGGCATCTTGGCCAGCGTTCTTTCAGAAAATATTGAAACTTGAGAGCGCCCGCAGCGGGGTGCAGCCGACCAGCGAACCAAGGAAAAAGGCCCTCGTCGAGCGACGAGGGCCTTTGGGTCATTCATGAAACCGAGAAGTCATTCAGGAAGAAGCTTCGCAATGCCGCTGTGGGCGACAACCGAACATCTCAGGGAGTCAGCGTTCCACCCGTCACGTTGATCTGGATGAGGTCGTACCACGTCTGATAGGCGGCGACGTTTCCGAGACCACACGTCCAGAGTCGAGCCTGCATCTGGCCGCCCGGTCCGAAGTAGTTGTTGACGAGCGTCGGGCTCACACCGAACGCGCCGTTGGAATTGGCGGGCCCGAGGAATCCGACTCCGGTGAAGTCCCAACGTTCGTCGGCGTAGTTCCAAAGGAAGCCGCCGATGAGGACGCCCGGCTTGGTCGCGCGTCCGACGTACGCGATCGAGACTCCCTGGAGGGTGTCAGGATCCAACTGCGGAGCGTCGAGGAACGCGATGATGTCGGTTGTGAAACCCGTCGTGAGATAGGCCAAGCCGAGTTGCTGCGTTCCCTGCGGCGCGAACTTGGTGATGATCTTCAGGTAGTTGCCGTCCGCCGCGCGAATGCGGAAAGACGAGGGCGGCGTGGCAGCGGGCGCGTCGCCGTAGACGATCTTCACTTCGGTCGCGTTGCCGCTGACGAACTGGCCGTTGAGGACAGCGAAACCGCACTCGAGGGCGTCCGGGAAGGAGCCGATGAGCGGGGTGATGTTGTCGCCAAGGTTCTCGTTGCAAGGGGGGCTGTCCGGGCCGAAGATCAGGCCCAATGAGAAGCACTGCTCGCCGCGGCCAGCGCTCGATACCACACTGCGGATCTGCGTCGGAGACAAGGGGCTGCCACCGTAGAGCTGCTTCGCCCATCCTTGGAGGACAGCGACGAGACCCGCAACCATCGGTCCGGCGCCGCTGGTCCCGTTGAACTGCGCGGTGTAGCGGCGGAGGTTGTTCGTCTCAAGGTTGTTGGGATCGGTTCCGTTGGCTCCGTTGAAGAGGTCGCCGTAACCGGTCGTTGTAATCGCGGTTCCCCAGGCTGCAACGTTGACCGTCGCGAGCCCATCCGGATCCTCGGGATCGGTGAAGTTGGAGAAGCTCATCCGGCAGTAGTTGTAGAACCCCTGTCCGCACGGCGAGGGCCCCACGGTCATGCCGGGCCAGCACGCCCCAACAACAATCGCACCCGTGTCAAACGGTGCGGGAGCAATCGGAATCGAATCGTTTCCAGCCGACATGACGCAGGTGATTCCCAC
>JBBQCR010000569.1:0-1752 GCA_038318935.1 Phycisphaerales bacterium | reverse complement strand
CGAACCGCATCTCCGGATCGTCGATCGCAAGGCCGAGCGGAGGGTTCATCCCGAACGTATCGAGTTTGGCGAGCGCCTCCGCGGTTTTCTGCTGGGCCGCGGCGAGTTTGACGGTGAGTTCTTCGAGTTCCCGCTGGCGGTCCTGGGCGATCGCGAGGTGGCGGATGGCCCGCGAGCGCTGCCGCCGTTGGTCTTCTCCGAGGAGCGAGCACCCGACGCCCGCGAAGAGGAACATGCCGATCGCGATGTAGTCGCTGACTCGCGTCTTCATGAGGGAGTATTCCGGCGGTACGAAGATGAAGACGACCGCGGCCATGCTCGTAAAGAGCGTGACCAACCCCGGCTTGAACCCGCTGTTCCAGGCGACGTAAACCACGGCCAACAGCGGCAGGACGAATACCTGATCGCCCGTTAAGATTGGATCGAGCATCGCGCGGACGAGCACCGCGAGGACCGAGGCCAATATGGCGACGATGTACCGCGTGATGCCGGTGTGGACCTCGTCGTTCCTCGTGGTTTGCTGAAGAGCATCGAGCGTCGGCATCGTGAACGAGGTGTCCGAAACTCGGGTGAAGGCGGTCATCAGGCGCGGCACGACGGCGATGAGGGCGAACACAGTTGCCCAGGAAACCACGGCGGTCATCGCCTTGAGTACGCCGCCGAGGCGGTACATCGGCCGCTCGAACATCACGACGTCCAGGAGGTGCGTAAACCCGCAGAAGAGGATGAACGCCGCGAAGAGCCAGACGACGCGGTTGTACTGGCCCAGCTTCTTTCGCCAGGCGAAGAAAGTGAGTACGAGGGGGATCGACAGATAGGCCATCCAGATGAGGAAATCCGACCCGACGTGCAAGCCGATCAATTCGGGGGTCCATGCTCCGCACGCCTTGCGGGGGACGAACCCCTCGGTACTCAAAAGCCAATCCAACACGGAATCTCCTCGGATCGATTCGCCTGCGCAGCGAATTGCCCGGATTTGGTATCACCGTTGCTATGCTATGCGCGTGCCATTGCTCAGATGAATTAGAATCGACCTCGGAGTGCGTCATGGCAGAAGTCAAAGCCGAAGCGTCCGCGATCCCTCAGCGGGTGCTCGTGGTCGAAGACTTGGACGATAGTCGGACATCGCTCGTCGAGCTGCTCGAAACTGCCCTCGGTCTGGAGGTCGATGCGGCGGAAGACGGGGCCGTTGGGCTCGATATGCTCGCCAAGCGCAACTACAGCTTGGTCATTACCGACTTGCGCATGCCCCGCCTCGGCGGGATGAAGCTCATGGAGCAGATTCAGATCCGCAAGATCCCCGTGACCGTGATCGTCACCACTGGCCACGGCAGCATCAAAGATGCCGTGGAAGCCATGCGCCACGGAGCCTACGACTTCCTGACCAACCCGGCCGATCCCCAGCACCTTGGCCTGCTCGTTCAGCGAGCCCTCCAGGAACGGATGCTCCGCGACGAGGTCGCCGCATTGAGATCGCAACTTCAAGAACGCCATGCGTTTAAGAACGTTCTCAGCAAAAGTTCGAAGATGCACGAGGTCTTCGAACTCATCGGCAACGTCGCGGGAACGACCAGCACCGTGCTCATCATCGGCGAGACGGGGACTGGCAAGGAGCAGATTGCCCGGGCTATCCACCAAGCGTCGAGTGAGCACCGAAGTGGTCAACTGGTGGCAGTCAACTGCGCAGCCATTCCCGAGTCGCTCCTCGAAAGCGAACTCTTCGGCCACGAAAAAGGCTCCTTCACGGGTGCC
>JBBQCR010000568.1:0-1764 GCA_038318935.1 Phycisphaerales bacterium | reverse complement strand
CGTTCGATGCGACTTGATCGCCAGCAGGCGCTCTGGCAGATCAGAGCACTGCGCGATGCTCCTCTGCCCATCTTTGATGACGCGCACGCTGACGACGTGCAAGTCGACGGGCCCCACTCCGACTGGCAGCTTCCCCGCAGTGTCTTGCCGCCGGTCAGCGAGTTGGACGACGTCGCCAGCGATTACGCGGCGATCGGGCTTTCGCTCAAACAGCATCCGATGGCCTGTGTCCGAGCCCGAGTCGCCGCTCGCGGAGCCCAGCCCTGCGCGGTGCTCCGCGACGAATCACGCACACCCTACGGCACGCGCATCGTGGTCGCCGGTGTGGTTCTTGTGCGCCAGCGACCATCGACCGCCAAAGGCATCGTCTTCATGACCTTGGAGGACGAATCGGGGATCGCCAACTTGATCCTGCGGCCGAGGGTCTACCTCCGCTATCGCCGTGCTGCCCGCCATGCTGTGATCCTTCTCGCCCGTGGCATCGTCGAACGCCGCGACGGCGTGGTGCACATCCTCGTCCACCGGGTCGATGACGCCAGCGCGGAAGCGAGCGAACTCGCATCCGCATCGCGCAACTTCCATTGACCTCACAACCCGCTGAGGACGAACGGTCGGGCTCAGTATCCGGCCTTCTTGTCCACCACGTTCACCAGCGGTTCGCCCGCGTCGAAGCGACGCATGTTCTCGCGAAGGACGAGCCACGCTCGATCGTCGGAGAGCACCGAATCCGCCGCCAGATGCGGGGTGATGATCACCGTCGGGATCTTCCAGAGCGGATGATCTGGCGGCAGCGGCTCAGGCTCAGTGACATCGAGGCCGGCTCCGGCGAGACGACCCGAGCGCAGGGCTTCCATGAGAGCGTCGGTGTCGACGACCTTGCCGCGGGCGATGTTGATGAGATAGCTCTTGGGCTTGATCGCCGCGAACATCGCCCGGTCAAAGAGCCCCTCCGTCTCGGCCGTCAAAGGGACCGCGATCGCTATGACGTCGGCCTCGGCGACCATGTCCTTGAGTTCGCTCGGCTTGCCGACCTTCGCCACGTACGACGGAGAGGGATCGTCGCTGCGTCGTGTCGCGATCACCCGCATGCCAAAGCCGTGGCCTCGCTGGGCGATCTCGGTCCCGATGCCGCCGAGGCCGACGACCAGCAGTGTCCTGCCCTCCAAGGCGATTCGAGGCAACGTCGTCGACTCCTCGCGGTTCCAGCGTCCTTGGGCCCGATCGTTGATCGCCGCCGGAATATCACGGGTCAGCGCCAAGAGCATCGCGAAGACGTGATCGGCAATCGCCGGTCCATGCACGCCGCGGAAGTTCGTCAGCAGCACTTCGTCGCGCGACTGCAATTCGGGAACGCCGACCACGCGATCAACGCCGGCGGACTGCACTTGGACCCATCGCAAGGATGTGGCCGCCTGCAGAAATGCAGGTGTTGCGTAAAAGGAATCCGCCCCAGTCGCTTCCGTCGCGCGACGCAGGGCGTCTTCGCGCGAGAGTCCGGCGACGATGTCGACACGCGGGGCGATGGTCTTCAACTCCGCAACGCGCTCGTCGGACATCTCGCGTGCGAAGTAGGTGAACCGTTGTGTTGCGTAGGTGCGAGCCGCCGCAACGCGAGCGTTCCGCAGCGACCAGAATTCCGGCGGTGCTGCTGGCTTCGAGGTGGCTGCGATGGCTGAAGGAACGGCATCGTCGGCGACGCGCAGCGGAGTGACGTCGGGCGTCGGCGATTGCATCCCCGTCAGGAGGGCGAAGGCCAAGGCCAAG
>JBBQCR010000567.1:0-1766 GCA_038318935.1 Phycisphaerales bacterium | reverse complement strand
CAGCCCCATCTCCTCGTCGGCGTCGACGCGCACAACCGGTTGCCACATCTCCTCGAGTGTCGTGCGGGGCAGCAGCGCATCGTAGCGTGCCTGAGTGGCGCTGTCGGCGGAGCCGCCGAGGAAGCCGATCCAGCGGGCGAGATCGGTGACCGGTGCGTTCCAGCCACCATTGGGGATCGTGATACCGGGGTCGAAGTCTGGGCCGCGGTTCATTACGCCCGAATCGGTGACCGCGTAGTTGTACGACCTGTGGGACATCAAATACCGTGGAGTGAATCCGAAGTAACTGGCCTGCATTCCGAGCGGCATGAAGAGCGACTTGTAAATGCGTCCTTGCCACGGATCACCGGTAACGTGTTGGATGGCGCGGGCGAGGTAGACAAACCCAGGGTTTGAGTAGCTGTACCGAGTGCCCGGCGCGAAGGCGAGCTTCATGTATGGCATCATCGCGACGAGCTGATCCCACTCGGTCGGCTCGAATGGCTCCCACCGCTCGCCTCGTGTCCACGGCCAAGTGCCGTTCTGCAATCCCGACGAATGCGACATCAACATGCGGATCGTGACCTGATCCATGTTGCCGAAGTCGGAATAGATTCGCGCGGTCTCCGGGACCAACGCGGTGATCGCCTGGTCGAGAAACCTCATCGGCACTGAGCTTGGAGGGCCGGAGGGAGGTGGCTCGAACGCCCCGAACAGGTATCCCTGCTGGACCTGCATCACCGCCACGGCCGTGAGCGTCTTGGTGATCGAACCCCAATGCCAGATCGTGTTGCGGTCAGCTCCAACGTGGTTGTTCCGGTCCTGAAACCCAGTGTAGTGCTCCGACGTGATCTTGCCGTCCTCGATCAGCACCAGCGCACTGCCCACGATCTGGTCACTCTTTACGTAAGTGTCCATCGCGGCGGCGGCCGCCGACCCCGCGGCGGGCGGTTGGGCCGACCGCACGATCGGTGCAGCGGGCCGGGCAGGGATCAGGAGTCGCATCCGGGACCTCGACAAAGTTGGAGATCCCGGAAGTCTAGCGACTAACGCTTCCCGAGCCGGATCCCGACGCTCCACTCGAACCGAGTGGCGCTCGCGCGCTCATAGCCCTCGGGGATCTCCTCGTTCGTGAAGATGCCACCGGCACGCGAAAGACCGAGACGCGTCACCGCACTCAGGTGACCGGATAGCGGCAGCAGGCCCGCGAGTGACGCGATCGGGCCCCAGCGCCAGCGCGAGGGGTCGCTCAGCCCGACAAAACTCCACCGCGTGCCGATGACGCCAGCGGCGAGTTCAAGCGAGGCGCCGCCGTTCCTGAGGATCGGGCGACCGATCTGCACGGCCACATCCAGTCCCCGGAGCACATCGGGGGTGATGATCCCGGCGTCGCCGCCCTGGAGCACGAGGTCGTGGGTGATGCGCGCGGCACCGACGGACGCGCGCCAATCACCTCGCCGAATCCCGACCTCGAGCCCCGGGCCGAGGTCGGCGAGCGGTCGAATGCTCGGCCCGTCGCCGATCTCGGGCGCACTGGCCTGTGAGGCGTGGCGGGATTCGTCCAACCGCGCGGTCAGGTCGAGCTGGGCGATCAGCGGGACCGGCAGCAACAGGAACAGCACGGACAACAGGCGGTGGCGCATGGAGCTCTCCGGTTTGGGGAGGGAGCAAGGTGCAGGGGGCCGCTCAACGGACGCTCAAATCCCGGTGGTATCTTCTTGCCTCACGACAGGAGGATCGATGCGGGTACTGGTGCAGCGGGTCAAGGAGGCGGCCGTCACGGTCGA
>JBBQCR010000566.1:0-1781 GCA_038318935.1 Phycisphaerales bacterium | reverse complement strand
GAGACGGGTTCGCCGGCGGTGAACTGGTGTCGCAGGGAGAGTCGCAGGGTACGGAAGCTCTCGACGAGCTGGGCCTGCTCCTCGACCGATGGGCGACCCGGGTGCACCAGCGGAATTGCGCCGATGATGTCGAGGCGAAGGTCGCTCGTGACCTGTTCCGGATAGCGCACGTGCTTATCGAGCAGGTCGAACAGGATGGCGAGCCCGACACCGAGCAGGAGCCCGATCGCCAGACCGGCCGGAATGATCTGCAGCGCGGTGTTGGAGGTGGGGCGGAACGGTGCGATGGCCGAGTCCTGCACGAACACATCGTTGCGGGCCGAGTTCTCCTTCAGCCGCTGTGTCTCGAGGTTGGACGACAGATACTCGACGATCTTCTGCTCACGATCCACCTGTGCGCGCAGCTCTTCCTCGCGGATCGTACGCTCCGGGATACCGCGGATTTCGCCGGCCTGCACGGCGATGCGGCGATTGAAGTCATCTTCTTTCACGCGGAGCGACGAGATCAGCTGGCGGATGAGCCCCGGAATGATGGAGTTCTCGAGATTCGCGATCTGTCCTGTAATCCTGACGACTTCGGGTGCTTCGTCGGTCAGGATGGCGCTCTTGGCGCGATAGAGCTGTCGTGCCGCATTCAGTTCGCCCAGCACACCGCGGAGTGCTTCGCCTCCGGGACCCTGCACGGAATTCAGCGCGGTCGCGATACCTGGGTCCACCGCAGCCAGACGACCCGGGCGCAGCAGGCCCTCGAGGACCTCGCGATCGTTGCGCAGGTTCTGCGCCTCGAGCCGGTAGCGGGTGTACTGTTCCAGCACCGGGTTCTGGGTGGACGCGATGCCGGGCGACAGCACGGTCTGCTCCGAGGGCATCGTGATGGCATCGACGCGGAAGCGCTGCAGTGACTGGCGTGCTGCCCTGAGGCGACCCTCGGCATCCGCGAAGGCCTGCTGGGCAGCATTGGCGTTCTGCGTGGTGCCGCCATTCTTGATCACGCCCAGGTAGTTGACGAACAGCGTCATCCACTCGTTCAGCGCCAGCTCAGTGCGTGCCGCGTCTTCGCCACGGAGCTGGACGTTCATGACGTCGGTGTTGGGCGGTGCGTCGGCGCGCAGCTTCTTCTGCAGATTGTTCGAGGCTTCGCGCGGCGTGATCAGCTCGAACTCGATCGTCGCCTTGGCGGGGAGAATCTCGCGCATGGGGCGCCAGCGAATGCCGGATTCGCGACCGATCGAGTCGCCGACGATGCCGGTTTCCACCTCACGAGAGTCACCGTTGCGCGTGCGGCGCAGGCCGTACTTCTCCTTCTTGCCGTCGATCGTGAGCTCGTACGTGCCCGGAAAGAACTGCGGCGCCAGCGCGAATTCACGGAAGTAGACCGAATCGGCGTCGCGCTTGGGATCCAGGTAGAGGCGAAGCTTGCGGCTCACCGAGTCCGTGATCGAGTAGGCCCTGAAGACCTGCAGGTACGACTCGTTCGAGCGCTGACGGGAACTGCCGATGATCTCGGCACTGGGATCGCGGAGCGTGATCTTGCCGTAGATGTCGTATTCCGGCTTGATGTATCGCGTCGCGACGTAGCCGCCGAGCAGCCCGAGCAGCACCATGGCGACGATGAGCCACTTGAATCGTGCGATGGCGGCGAGGTAGCGCTGATAGACTGGCGCTGACTGCGGCGGCGGCGGCGGTGCACCCCACTGCTCGTGCGGCGGCTGCTGGAGGGCCGGCATCGCAGGAGCAGTGGCAGGGGCGAGGCGCGTGCCGGCGGAGAGGGCGTTAGACTG
>JBBQCR010000565.1:0-1787 GCA_038318935.1 Phycisphaerales bacterium | reverse complement strand
TGATTCACCAGCCGTACGGCGGCGTCACCGGCCAGACCTCCGACATCCAGATCCAGGCGGAGCAGATCATCAAGGCCAAGCGCACGCTCAACGAGATCATCGCCCGCCATTGCGGTCAGCCGTTCGAGCGCGTGCAGAAGGACGGCGAGCGCGACAAGTTCTTCTCCGCCGAAGAAGCCAAGGCGTACGGCCTCGTTGACGAAGTGTGCGTGTTCCCCGACAAGTCGATCCCAACGGGTATCGCCAAGAAGTGATTTAGACCGGAGCCTCATTCCCCATGACTCTCGTTCCCATCGTCATTGAGAAGACCGGTCGCGGCGAGCGCGCGTACGACATCTACTCGCGTCTGCTGAACGACCGCATTATTTTTCTGGGCGGCCCTGTCGGCGACCAGATGGCCAACCTGATCGTCGCCCAACTCCTGTTCCTCGCCAACGAGGATCCCAAGGGCGAGATCTCTCTCTACGTCAACAGCCCCGGCGGAAGCGTGACAGCCGGACTCGGCATCGTCGACACGATGAGCTTCATCCCCTGCCCGGTGTCAACCTACATCATCGGCCAGGCCGCCAGCATGGGCTCGGTCATCGCGTGCTCTGGCACCAAGGGCAAACGCTACGCGCTGCCCAATGCCGAGAACCTCATGCACCAGCCGCTCCTGGGCGGAGTGCTCGAGGGTCAGGCGACCGACCTTGAGATCGAGGCTCGTCACATCCTTCGCATGCGTGACCAGATCTATTCGATCTACCAGCAGCAGACCGGCCAGGCGAAGGAACAAATCGCCGAGGACTGCGAGCGCAACAAGTGGCTCACCGCCCAAGAGATGGCCGAGTACGGTCTGATCGACCGGGTGCTGAGCAAGCTGCCGATCCGTGCGGAGTAGCCGCGGCGGTTGCATCGCCATGACAGAATCGACAACGGCCGACGCGCGATGCGTCGGCCGTTGTCGTATTCTGCCTTCTTTTCCGGAGTTCTAGCGCTGATGCCGACCTCCTCGGCCCGCCGACCGTTGCGGAAGAGCCGCGTCCCGATCCGTCCCGGCACTCCTGCCGACGAGGCGATCCCCCTGCTCATGCGCGAGTACGGCGGGATGGTCCACGCCGTCGCGCGACGCGTCCTCGGCACTGTCGCCGAAGCCGATGACATCACGCAGGACACGTTCATGAGCGCCTATCGCACGTGGTCGCGCTTTCGCGGCGACGCCGATCCGGGCACGTGGCTCTATCGCATTGCGATCCGCGCGGCATCACGGCAACTTCTCCGAAAGAGTCGACGCCGCGAACGCTCGTGGTCCGCCGCTGAATACATGCCGTTCACCGACGCCCGTCTGCCCAACGTACCGGACGATATTCAGTCCCCCGAAGCAAAGCGATTGCGAAGCGAAGCTCGCGAAAGCGTGAACGACGCGATCTCCACTCTTCCGACGGCGTTCCGCATTCCCGTCGTACTCAAGGACATCGCGGAGATCTCCCTCGATGAGATCGGCAAGATCTTGAATCTCAAGGTCGCCACGGTGAAGACGCGGATCCACCGAGGCCGCATGATGCTCCGGGCCGCCCTTCTCGAAGACACCAAACGCATTCCTGTGCCGCAAGCGGTCTACGAGCGATCCATGTGCATGGACCTGCTTCGGGCGAAGATGGAAGCCCTCGACCAACACGTGCGATTTCCCGTTCAATCGCAGTTGATCTGTGAACGTTGCCGGAACATGTTCGCGTCGCTCGACCTCGGATACGACGCCTGCCGCCACGCGGCGGAGGACGATGACCTGCCGCCGGAAGTCCGCCGGC
>JBBQCR010000564.1:0-1789 GCA_038318935.1 Phycisphaerales bacterium | reverse complement strand
AAGGAAGCGATGGTCGAGGGCTGGATCTTCTGATGACCGCAATTGTGGCGCTCCGTAGCGCCCTCCGGGCGCACACTCGCTCTGGAGCATCCGGCATACGGCGACGGGCTTGAGTGCGGCAGTCAATCACGATCCGTCTTCCATCCCAGGAACGCACAACGCCCCAGACTCAGGTCCGGGGCGTTGTCGTTGTTCCTAGGCGGCGTCGGATCATCCAGCCTTGCGCTGAAACTTGGTCCCGTCCTCGCCCGGAGCTTCTTTCCACACGCCGGTCGGGGCATCGGCCTTCTCCCGCCAGTCCTGAGCTCGTAGTCCGAGGTTGATCTCACTGGGCATGGTCTTGCGATAGCCGAGTTTCCGGATGATCTCGATCACGTCGGTCCACGTCGGAAACGTCTTGCCGTTGGACTGCTTGAAGGCATCGATCGCCATCAGGAACAGGAACTGTTCCGGATTCATCTCGCCCTCTTCGGCGCTCTTGACGAACTCCGTCAGCCGGCGGCCAGGACCGCGGCGGCGTTCGAGATTCGTCGGCGAGGAGCCGGAGAGCTGGCGGCGGTCGGCACCGTTGCGACGATCGACCACCGACCCGGAGCGCGGATCGATCGCGTGGAGGTCGGGGCTGAAGCCACCCTTGTTGTCTCCGGAGTTGGCGTCGGGAAGTTTGTTCGGCATGCGGAGTCCTCGCGATGAAGTCGTAGGCCAACGCAAGACGCGCTGGCCGCTACACTCCCGTTCCGACGGACCATCGGCGTCTTGGGGTGAGTCGCTTCGCGGCAATCCACCCGCAGAGCTGCTTTGGGGGATGGCGAAGCCTGCCCAGTCGCTTCCTTTGGTTTGACCGTCGCGCCCGGAACCATTTCCTGTCCCGTTCCCTCCTCCGATCCCGCCCTACCGCATGGCTCCCGGACGTCACGACGAACAACCCCTGAACTTCGGTGCCGCCATCGCAGGGTGGGTGTTTCCGGGCTTGGGTCAGATCCTCCTCGGCGAGCGGCGACGCGGATTCCTCGCGATGGCCGGAGTCCTCTTGCTGTTTGTGGGCGGGCTCTTCATCGGCGGGCTCGACGCAGTCGACAAAGACGAGGACCGGCTTTGGTTCATTGGTCAAGCGGCCGCCGGTCCGATCGCTTTCGCGGCGGCCTACGGCAACGACATGCTGATCAAGAGCGGGAGATTCGGCGAGCTCGTGCCGACGCCGCTCTCACAGCAGCAGATGATGATGGGTGCAACCGAATCCAAGGTGTCGACGCTGAAGGGTCTCGCGCACGCCAACGAGTTCGGAACCCTGTTCTGCTTCCTTGCGGGACTGATGAATCTGATCGTGGTGCTTGATGCCTTCGTTCGCGTCCCCGGCGAGACCGTCTACGGTCGGCGCGACGGCGATCCACGGAGGGCTTCGTGATGCTCCTCGCGAATCTGCCATCGCTGATCGCGTACATCCCGTTCCTCGAGCCGTTTCCTGCGGCACATCGATGGTGGTGGCTGTTCGTGTTGCCCTTGGCCCTAGGGATCGCGATGTCGTGGAAAGCCGTGCGACTGCCGACGCTCGAGCTCTACTGGCGGTCGGTGACTGTGATGACCGGACAGATCATCCTCACCGTCGTCGGCATCGCTGTCGGGCTGTATGTGCTCGTTGTGGTAGCACTGCCGTATCTGCCGGCAGAGTGACCCAGTCACGAGCGTTCAGCCGTCTCGATCTGTAAGACGACGGCAGATCAGCCACGCGAAGGGCGACAGGATCAGCGTGAACATCGCCAGGTTCGCCCAGAGACCGTCCCAGAGGACG
>JBBQCR010000563.1:0-1791 GCA_038318935.1 Phycisphaerales bacterium | reverse complement strand
CGTCTCGCGGTACTGCGCGAGGAGTGGGTCCGAGGGGCGAGTGCCGTTCCGATCGAACGGTTGACGATGCTGTCCGATCAACGAAGTCTGGCGCTCCTCACGCCGGATGCGCGAATCGTGTGGTGCTGCCTTCCGCGTGTCGACTCGCCAGCGCTCTTCGCCGAGCTCGTCGGAGGACCGACTGCGGGCCGCTTTGAGGTGCGACCGGTCGCAGCGACCGGCGCAGCGACGCAGTGCTATCTCGGAGACTCGTTTCTCGTCCAGACGCGCTGGGACTCCGTCACGGTGACCGATTGCCTCGATTGCTCCGGTGGCCGTGCGTTCTTGCGGGCGGGGCGCACCGACCTGTTGCGGCGCGTCGAGGGGCGAGGTGAGATCCATATTGAGTTCGCGCCGCGATTGGACTTTGGCAGGCATCCAACTCGGCTGCGCGTCATCGATGGGGGCTTGGCGATCGAAGGAACGCTCGACCCGGTCGTTCTTCGGGCGCCGGGTGTGCGCTGGATCCTGTCCGACGAAGGGCCTCATCAGACAGCGACGGCGCGGTACACGCTTGGCGACCAGCCGCTCGTGTTGGAGCTGCGCTACGGACTTCGCTCGGCGCAGGAACTGGTGGTGCCGAGCCCGCAACGCTTCGATCAGACCGAAAAATTCTGGAGACTGTGGGCTCGCACGCTGACCATTCCGCCGCTTCATACGGATCTCGTGCGTCGCAGCGCCCTGGTTCTGAAGGGTCTTTGCTACGGCCCAACCGGGGCGATCGCAGCGGCTGCAACGACGAGTCTGCCGGAGTCGCTGGGCGGCGTTCGCAATTGGGATTACCGCTTCTGCTGGCTCCGCGACGCGGCGATCGCCGCGACCGCGCTCGCCCGGCTCGGTTCACCCGGCACGGGCACAAAGTTTCTCGACTGGGTGCTCGCGCTCATGGATCGCGAGGCCTCGCCGGAATCGTTCCGGCCGGTGTACACCGTCACCGGCGGTCAAGTGCATGCGGAAGCTGAACTCGCCGAACTCGCGGGCTATCGCGGAAGTCGTCCGGTGCGGGTTGGAAACGCCGCGGCGCAACAGCTTCAGCTCGACGTCTTCGGACCGCTGCTGGAACTTCTCGCGGTCCTTGCTCGCGGTGGCATGGCGCTGTCGGGCGAGCACTGGCGTATGACTGAAGCAGTGGTGAACGCCGTCAAGCTGCGCTGGCGCGAACCCGATCACGGCATCTGGGAGATTCGCGGCCCGCTGCGGCACCACGTGCATTCAAAGACGATGTGCTGGATGGCGGTCGATCGAGGGATCGCGATCGCGACGGCGTTTGCCGCGGCGCCTCCCTCGTCGTGGCTGGAGTTGCGCGACACGATCGCCGCGGACATTCTGGAACACGGATGGGACGAGCCGACGAAGTCGTTCACCGCGGCCTACGGAGAGACGGTGATCGACGCGGCCGCGCTGCACGTAGGCCTTGCCGGGCTGCTGCCCGGAAACGACCCACGCTTTGTTTCGACAGTCGAACGCGTCGAACGCGAGCTACGCGAAGGGCCGACCGTACTTCGGTACCGTTACGACGATGGACTCCCCGGCAGGGAAGGTGGATTTCATTTCTGCACGTCGTGGCTCATCGAGGCGCTCGCCCTTCGCGGTGACCGTGAACGAGCACGAGCGCTGCTCGACGACTATGCCGGACTCTTCGGTCCAACTGGGCTCGCGCCCGAAGAGTACGACGCCGAGACCGGAGTATCGCTGGGAAACCATCCGCAGGCCTACTCGCACGCTGGACTGATCAATGCCGTGATCGCGCTC
>JBBQCR010000562.1:0-1793 GCA_038318935.1 Phycisphaerales bacterium | reverse complement strand
ACTTGCGGCGGCGCAGTCCGCGCGCGACAGCTCGCTGCATCACACCGTCGATCTGGTCCCAGCTGAGGCGCATCAGACGGGCCACGGCCTGGATGCTGGCTTCCTTCAACCAGTCGATGATCAACGCTTCCATCAGAGCCGTGAAGCCCGAGCCCGGCTCCGCCCAGGAGACGTGAATTTGGAGCACACCGTGCTCGGAGCATTTCACCCGCGGCACCTCGGCGATGATGATCGTCTTGAACTGACAAGTGTCGAGGTGACGCCACGAACGACGGCGCGTGTCGTACCCCGGGCTGGGCTTGCCGCAGGTCGGGCAAGCGTGCTGAGCGGTGGAGTGCGCTTCGATCATTACCGTCACATCCTCCTCCCTCGGCCGCACGGTCACATCCGTCACGTACCACGGCGCGCCCACTCCGAGGATCGTCGCATACAGGTCTGTCTGGTCGCTCATGGACGACAGCGTATGCATGTTGGCCGCCGAACTCCGCACGCCACCGAGAGGCTACGATCGCGGCTGCTCGTTTCTCCAATTTTCAGGCCCTACCCACACGAAACCCGGAAGCGCCAGAAAAAGTCCCGTAGCCGGAAGCGCCGCAGCTCGGAGTTCACAGAACGGAGATCACGATGTTGGCAAGCCACCAGTTCGAACCCAGACTGCCCGCTTAGCCCGAGCTGCTCGACGGGACATTCGACCCCGATCCATTCGATGTTCTTCGCAGTCTCGCGCGCTGGCCGCGTTCCGAGATCGGTGATGCCGCACACCGCTGCCGGAAGGCAATCCGAGGTCAACCGATAAAAACACACGCCATCAGGTAGCGGGACGGGCACGGTTGATTGACCGGCTTGTAGACTGACGCTCGCAAGACAATTCGCAGAGTGTTGATTCTCATCGATTGCAACTAACAGCAATCGTGACGTTCCCCCAGGCTGCTCATCGTTGAGTCGGATTCCAACTGTGCTCATCCGGTCTCCCCCGAGGTCGACGACAAGCGGATCAGGCAGATCGGAGCCCCCCCACGCCCACGTCATCACGCTCCGATCCGGGCCGTGGATCTTGACGCGGATGCCGCCCTGCGGAATGCGTTCAAGGCTCAGACTCCCAGAACTGGATTCCAAGGGCACGGCCTGACTCGTTGGGAGGCCGCCGTTCGGGTCGATACCGCTGACCTGCATCGACCAACCAATAGGTGCGTTCCTCCACTCGACGTGCTGCAAGACCCGCTGGGTCGGCCGCAATGCGATCGGTCCATGACGGCCCGGACCGCAGTGGACCGTCTCGACTTGCGAAATTCGCTGTCCAGCGCGTTCGAGCCATAGCGTATTCTCGACATTCGCCAGCGATGAGAATTTCCACTCGTTCCCAGTGACGGAGATCCATCGCGCGATCGCGCCCGGTCCGGAACGCGCCCTCAAAATGGTCTCGTCGGTGCCCGATCGTAAGTCGCCGGGAACCGAGCCGAAATAAACCGCGGCGTCCGGATCCGCGCCCCTCAGCCACAAGGTCCTGCGCGCCTTCATCGGATCGAGATCACCGAATTTGAGGTCGATTAGTGCATCGCTGCTCTTCGCCGCTTCTTCACCTGTCACGCGCAAATGGGCGCCTGAGGGAAGGGCGTTGAAAATGCAGAGGCCGTTCTCATCGGACGTCGCTTGAAGGCTAGTCGATCGGAGCATGATCGTCTCGGCCGTGCTCGAAGTCCGCGTCGAGTACTTGAGGTGAACGACTTCGTTGGGACAAGCGGCGCGAGTGCGCGCGTCCAATACTTCGATCACCAAGCTACGGCCGGTCGACA
>JBBQCR010000561.1:0-1795 GCA_038318935.1 Phycisphaerales bacterium | reverse complement strand
GCTACGTCGTTGTCGCAGACGGCAAGATGGGCATCTACGGCGGCGGTGGATTCGCGTGGCCCCGAGGGACGCTCGGAGAAGACTCGATGTCGCTTGTCATCAAGGGCAGTTCGCTGTCGCTGCTTGCGCGGACCGAGGGCTTCGTCGATTTGCTCACCCCCGCGGAACTCACCGGAACGATCTACGTTCCGTTCGATCCAGAAGCGACCCGCAAGTACCGACGCGGAGTCAGCCAGATGGCGACCGACGCGTTCGGTGCGACTCGCTGGGTCGATCATCGCGACGAGACCATCCCCCTCGCTCAAGTGCTGGCGCTGGTTTCACCGGAGGCTGAGGGCCAGATCGGGGCCAACCCCGCGGCCGATACTGCGGCCGATACGGCGAGCAGGATCGACTCCGCCACGGCTTCTCGCTCAGGGTCGTGAGGGTTGTACAGCCTGATCACCCGCCCATCGCGAAGCGGGAACTCCAAGAGCGCATGCTCGAGGTACATCGAGTGCTCGCTCGCATCGCTCCCGTACAACTCGTCGCCAACCAGCGGCGCCCCGAGATCCTTGCACATCACGCGGATCTGATGGAATCGTCCCGTGAGGAGTCGAATGGCAACATGGATCTGCCCGGCGTGATGCGGTGTTGACGCGACCGCCATGATCTCCATCCATGCTGGATCGCCGCCTGATCGAACCAGCGTCGCGACCCGACCTTCGCGCTTCAGGTAGCGCTTGTGGAGTCCTAGGAGTGACTTCGGATCTGCCGGCGCATGCAATCTCGCGATATAGCACTTGGTCCAGCGTCGCTGGCGAAGCTGTTCGCTGTGCATTGCAGCGGACGCGGCGTCGCGCGATACCAGGAGAAACCCACGCGTGACGCGATCAAGGCGATGCGGCACCCGCGCGTGCGGCCAACCGCAGTCGCGGCGAACACGCTCCAGAGCCGCGTCTGGAGCACCTTCGGTCGAGAGGCCCGCCGGCTTTACGACGACCACTTCCTCTTCACCGCGATGGGCGATTGCAAGCGACTCGTTCAAGCGTTGATGAGGCCTTCACGAATCGCGTAGCGCGCCAGTTCGACGCGATCGTGGATGTCGAGCTTGTCCATCACGGTGGTGACGTGCTTGTCGACGGTCTTGACGCTGATGCTCATCATCTCGGCGATCTGTTTCTTTGCGAAGCCGCGGCCGACATACCGGAGGACTTCCAGTTCGCGATCAGAGAGACGCTCACCCTTGGTCCCACCAGCAGCTCGTTTCACTTCCTCGGGAACGATGCGCGACTGCACGGCCTTCGAGTAATAGGTCTGGCCGTGATCGATGGCCCGGATCGCGTCGATGACGGCGTCGGTGCGATCGATCTTCGCGATGTAGCCCTTCGCACCGACCTGTCGCGCCGACTGGATCAAGCGGTCCTGCACGCTGCCCGAGAGCACCAGCACATCCGTCGCCGGGCATTCGCGCCGCAACTCCACAATCAATTGGAACGCATCCTTCCCAGGCATGTCGACATCGAGCACCAGCACCCGCGGCGAACTCGCCAATGTTTCGGCGTGCGCTTCCTCGGCAGTGGCCGCTTCACCGACGACACGAATGTCGGGTGTCGCGTTCAGCACCCCGACCAGCGCGGAGCGGATCAGGGCGTGATCGTCCGCCACCACGACGGTGATCGGCCCGGTGGGCCGACTGATGGTGGCGGCTGGAATTGGATGGGTGGGAATTGGGCTCATGGGATGAATGCCTCCATTCGCCAACCAAGAAGACTGCACACCCGCTGTTGCGATGGCGAACCACAACGGAGTGTAA
>JBBQCR010000560.1:0-1832 GCA_038318935.1 Phycisphaerales bacterium | reverse complement strand
GGCAAGAACAGGAAACGGGCAAGAACAGGAACAGGAACGGCAACGGGAACGGCAACGAACGGTGTCGGACCGACTCAGGAAGAAATCTTCATCCCTCGCGGGGGTGTCGCTCCAGGGCCGAACGTCCGCATTCTGCCAACGGTGTAGGGCGAGGACGTTGTCCAGGATGCCGCCCCGGCGTTCCTTGGGCGGCAGGACACGCAGCTCGGGCCTGATTCATCGCAGCCCGTGAACTGCGGGACCTTCGCCCCTACTTCAGGGACGATCACTGTGGAAGGCTTTTTCATGTGTCCCAGCAGCGCCGAGGGTCACCATCGGCCACCGCACTGAAATACAGCACGAATCGAGGACTCACAGCATGTCGAGAGGCGAGCAGCCGCCGATTGGATGGACGTTCCTGTCCAACCATGCGCAGGTGCTGCTGTGCATTTTCCAACACCCCGACGGACGCTTGGCAGACATCGCGCGCCGGGTCGGCATCAGCGAGCGCGCGGTGATCAGCATCATCAACGACCTCGAAGGAGAGGGCTACGTCGTGCGAGAGCGAGTCGGTCGACGCAATCACTACGTCGTCAACCGCAAGCGACCACTGCGACATCCGCTCCAATGTCCGTACGTCGTCGGGGACCTGTTGGCGGCACTCAGCATTCGAACCGAGGCGGCGACGCGCCCGTCGGTAGACGCACGTCCCGACGCAGCCGATCCAGCCGGCCGTCAGTAGAGGAGATCACGCACATGCAGGGCTTCACCAACATCCTGTTCTGCCCGCTCGGCAAGCGCAGCAACGCGGGTTCGGTCCGCCGAGTCGCCGATCTGGCCGTCCGCAGCCGCGCCCGGTTCACGCTGTTCGGCGTTGTTGCCGAGCCGTCCCGGTTCGATCGGCTCCTGCACCGACCGGAATGGTCTCAGACCATCGAGGAGGCTCAGTGTGCCAAGATGGAACGCAAGCTGGAAAAGTGGTCTCGGTCCTGCGCCTGCCCCGAGGTCGAAACGATCGTGGAGACGGGGAACCAGGCGCTGGCGATGATCCAGCAGGTCATCACCGCCGGTCACGACCTCGTAGTGGTGACCAGCGACGAGGACAGAGAAGACCACGCCACCATCAAGCGACTGCTGCGCAAATGCCCGTGCCCCGTGTGGGTCATCCGCCCGACGCGCGCCCAAACGCAGCGGGTCCTCGCATGCGTGAATCCCGACCCCGAAGAGGCCGAGCTGAACCGCACGATCCTCGAGTTGGCCTCATTGATGGTGGAGGTCTACGGAGGTGAACTCCACGTCGTGCATGCGTGGGAGCTCTACGCCGAGAGCACACTTCGTTCATCCCCCTTCCTCCACGTCTCAGAGGCCGAGATCGAGGCGATGCGCCACACCGCACGCGCCGGCCACAAGCGCGCGCTCAACGAGCTGTTGGAATCATCGACCGTGGCTGATGCGCCCTGGGAGATCCATCTCAAGAAGGGTCCACCGGCACAGGTTGTGAGCCGTCTGATCGACAAGCAGCGGATCAACCTGCTGGTGATGGGCACCGTGGCTCGAGGCGGCATCAGCGGGGCTCTCATGGGCAACATCGCGGAACAGGTCCTCGATGAGGTGCGCTGCTCCGTGATCGCCGTCAAGCCTGCGGGGTTCGTCTCGCCCTTGGCACAGGCGTAGCCCGGCACAGGCGCCGCCGGCGGCGGCGCATGCGGTCAGGCGGGGGCCGCGGCGAGCCAGATCCGCACCGCTCGGACGCGTCGATGGGTGTCGTGCTCATCGGTGAGATGCAACTTGGAGAAGATCGTGTTGATGTGCTTCTGCACCGACTTCTCGGCGATGACGAGCCGCTCTCCGAT
>JBBQCR010000559.1:0-1847 GCA_038318935.1 Phycisphaerales bacterium | reverse complement strand
GTTTCGTCGCGGATCGCGCTCGGTCCTCCCGCTTCCCAATCGCAGCACCGCACGGAGCGGTTCCTCCGGCGCAGGCATGCGTCGCTCTTCCGATCGCTTCAACTTCAGGCGGGCGTCGTCGGCGCGAGGGAACGACCCGAGGGCAAGTGTTGCTTGGGCGACACCGTTGTTGTCCAGCAGTTCGAGCGATGGATCACCATTCGCCCCCACCCCCAAGCGAGCGCGGACCTTTCCTGATCCATCGGTCACGTCGAAACCAGGCGCTGCCACGCGTTCGGGGACAAGTCGCGCTGCCCCCATTGCTGAGATGAGTGCTGCGCTGAGCGTCGCGCCGACTGCCACGGCAGCAACCGAGACCCAACGCCATCGCGACAACGATCGCTCCAAGGTACAGATGCGGAGCTCGTGGTGCGATTCCAGTTCCATGTCCGACGCTGAAGAAATCCTTGGCATGCGATACCCCTCTCAACGGTGCAGATGCGACCATCGCCAGACGTTGCCGAGCCAAAGGCTATTTCATTCTTTCGAACTCGGCTCGCTTGGGGGAACACCGGGGCTCGTCCTCAGGCTCCCGGGCTCTGAAAGTGGCGGGCATGGAGTGAACTTCGAAAGGGAGTAGAGTAAGAGTCCTACGCGGCGAGCCCCTTCGCCAGCCACCGTTCCTCCTCAGCCGGGGATCTGCGCTCATGGTGCTCAACGCTTTCGTGCCTTCGTTCTGCCGAACCCTGCCGCGTGGATTGGCCCGACTCATCGGCGCCGTGGTACTCATCGCCCTCGGGCTGACCGGATGCGGCAACGATCCCGCGCCGTCCACGAAGCCGCCGCTGGTCGTCGGATTCAGTCAGATCGGCGCCGAGAGCGCGTGGCGCACCGCAAACACCAAGTCGATCAAGGACGAAGCGGCAGCGCGAGGCATCGAGCTCCGATTCTCAGATGCCCAGGGGAAGCAGGAGAATCAGATTCGCGCTCTGCGAAACTTCATCCAGCAGAAGGTCGATGCGATCGCCTTCTCGCCTGTCGTCGAAACCGGTTGGCTGGAAGTATTGACAGAGGCGAAGGCCGCTGGGATTCCGGTGGTCCTCACCGATCGACTGGTCGATGTCGCGGACGAGTCGCTGTACGTGACCTTCATCGGGAGTGATTTCATCGCCGAAGGAACTCGTGCGGCCGAGTGGCTCGCCAAGGTGAGCGGCGGCAAGGCGGTCATCGCGGAACTGCAGGGTACTCCCGGGTCGGCACCGGCGATCGATCGCAAGAGGGGGTTTGATGAGGCGCTCGCTGCCCATCCCGGCATGAAGATCGTGAAGAGCCAGTCGGGTGAATTCACCCGCGCCAAGGGCAAGGAGGTGTTTGAGAGTTTCCTTCGTTCTGCGGACGGTGCGTCCATCACCGCGCTCTACGCCCACAACGACGACATGGCGCTCGGAGCGATCCAGGCGGCGATCGAAGCTGGCCGAAAGCCGGGTACTGATCTGCTGGTGGTATCGATCGACGGCGTGAAAGACGCGTTCGTCGCGATGCGCGAAGGCACGCTCAACTGCACCATCGAATGCAATCCGCTGATCGGGCCGCAGCTCTTCGACACCATTGCCAAGATCCGTGCGGGTGACCAGTTGCCCAAACGCATCCAAGTCTCCGAAAGTGTTTACGAGGCCGCGAACGTCACCGACGAGGTCGTGCGTGGCCGAGCGTACTGATGAAATCCCGCTCCTGCGGACGACGGGCCTCCGCAAGAGTTTTCCCGGCGTGCGAGCGCTCGACAGTGTCGACTTCGATGTCTGTGCGGGACACGTTCACGCGGTGATGGGCGAGAACGGGGCCGGCAAGAGCACGCTGATCAAGGTCCT
>JBBQCR010000558.1:0-1875 GCA_038318935.1 Phycisphaerales bacterium | reverse complement strand
CATGGCGTGAGCACCGACGACCATGAGGAACCGTCGCTGACCGATCTAGCTCCGACCCACCCGACCGGCAACCCAAGCTCCCAAGAAGCTCACTAGAAGCGTGGTGGTTTTCGTCGAGCCCGAGCGAGGCCGGCGGCGGGGCGAGGAGCCGTACTCCCGTCTCACCATCCTACACATCTCGCTTTCCATGCGCGCGGGCCTGGTTTAACCCTGCGCCATGTTGAAGGCCGATAGCGGGTTGGGTCTGGAAAGCGAGATGCAGGCGGCAGAATTCGGGGACGCGCGCTTGTCGAAGCGGCTGACCAAGATTATCGCCTCACTCGTGGCTGGTCCTGACAAGAGCTTCCCGACGGCGTTCGACGACACCGAGCTGGAAGGAGCGTACCGGTTCTTCAACAACGACGAGGTGACGCCCGAGCGGATCCTCGCGCCTCACGTGCGAGCGACGGTCGCCCGAATGGCGAAGGAAGCCGTGGCGCTCGTCGTGCACGACACCTCGACGATGTCCTTCAATCCAGAGGGTTCGCGTCGAGGACTTGGACGTGTTCGCAGCGCGGGACAGGCCTTCTTCGCGCACGTCTCGATTGCACTGAGCGGCAGCGGAAACCGCATGCCGCTCGGGACCCTCGCGTTGTCGACCCACATCCGTAAGGGGGCGCAGAAGAAGAAGCAGATCAAGGCCAAGAACAACCCGGACAATGAGCGTGCGCGATGGGGACGGCAGGTCGCAGCGGTCGGCTCGCTCGGAATCGATCGTTCGCGCACCGTTCACCTCATGGACCGGGAAGCGGACGACTTTGCGCTGTTCGCCCAACTCGTCGATTCGGGGGATCGTTTCGTGATCCGCCTGGCGCACGATCGCGTGCTTGAGCCGACGACTCCGGACGGCGTTCACAAGCTCCTGGAAGCCGTCACGCAGATCCGTGCGGTCGCCGAGCGCGAAGTTCCGTTGTCGCGCCGTCCGGCGTCGAGTCGAAGTCCGAAACAACGGCACATTCATCCCGTGCGCGAGGGACGCACCGCGAGGCTCGCGATGGGCGCGACCACGGTCACGTTGCTACGCCCGGCCACCCAGCCAAGAACGCTACCTGCGACGCTTACCCTGAACGTCGTGCGTGTGTGGGAAGTCGATGCTCCCGAGGGCGAGCAGCCGGTGGAGTGGTTGCTCGTCACGACCGAACCGGTCGATACGGCCGAGCAGATCCTCCAGGTCGTGGACTGGTACCGCGCCCGCTGGGTCATCGAAGAGTTCTTCAAGGCGCTCAAGACCGGCTGCGCCTACGAGAAACGCCAGCTCGAAACGCTCGAAGGCTTGCTGAACGTGCTCGCCACCTCGATGCCTATCGCTTGGGCCCTGCTGCGGCTTCGAACCCAGGCCAGACTCGATCCGAATGCCAAAGCGACGACCGCGCTACCCGCGACGATGGTCGAGGTGCTCCACGCGTTCACGCGCATCAAGCTGCCTCCAGCGCCGACTGCGCGCGAAGTCTTCCTTGCCGTTGCCGCCCTCGGCGGCCACCTGAAGCACAACGGCGAGCCGGGCTGGATCACCCTTGGACGCGGCTACGAGAAGCTGCGGACCCTCACCGAAGGCTGGACCGCCGCGCGCGGGCGGGGGGACTGCACGGATGTGTAGAATCCATAGACGGGAGTACGGCTCCTCGCCCCGTCACCGGCATCGCTCGGTCTCGACAAAAACCACCACGCTCCTAGGTGACTGGTCCTTGTCGTGACGGTACGTGATCCCACGTTGCCCTATGTGATCCCACGCGAATGAAGTGGCGCGCCGTCGCCGATTTCGGCGAAATGCGTGCATGAGCCTTGGTGAGGCACCGAAGCACGACGACCTGTTCCGCTCGAGCACGAGCTATTGCG
>JBBQCR010000557.1:0-1888 GCA_038318935.1 Phycisphaerales bacterium | reverse complement strand
GACCAGCGCCATACAGGGCTGCGTAACACCGACGAAACAGCCTTCACCGAAATCCGTAAGTTCCCCATCGAAGTCGCAAACGCGGTCGTGAGCAGCACGCGTTGGCGCGTACCCTCCAAGCTCCGACAACGACGAGGGGATCACAAGACCAAGGCGTCCATTGTGTTTGAGTGCCCTCGGAACGACGCTTGCGAACATTCCGTGGGTCGTCGGATAGTCGGCAAATGCTTCGTAGTTCGCCTCGTAGAAGCGCTTAATACCGGGAGGAAGTGGTTGAGCGGCGCGTCCTGCATGTGCGATCCACGGCGGATTCCCGAGCACAACATCGAACCCACCCTTGGCAAAGACGTGCGGGAATTGCAGTTGCCAATGGAAGAAGTGGTACTTTTCAGTGAGCTCTGTCACCGTCCGTATTGTCAGGGCCAGTGCTGTCCCTTGGCTATCACGGAGCTGTCGCCATAGTTCATTCGTCGGTGCCGAGTCGGCACACTCACCGGGCTGTTTCGGCCATACGAATGCAGCGCACCAGGAGTCGGCGACGAACTTCTGGTGCCGGTACTCCGTCGAGCAGAGAATGCTGTCCCACTGCAGTTCTTTCTTCGCTAGCGCGTCGGGGCTCGTGTCGGATGTGGCCTCAAGCTCGGCGATCGCTAGGTTGATCCGTTCGGCTTCATCCTTCGCCGCTGACGCCACAAACGACCAAGCCATTTGCTCTTCGACAGCGTGCTTCTTGTTCCGCTTCTTGAGCGCGCTCGCGGTCTTCTTGTCGTCGCCCTCGACCGGTTCCCACGCGGCGTCAGGGATACCCTTGGCCATCAGCTCCGGCGTTGTGCCAAGGAGCGCGTTGCCATACTGAATGTGTGAGTTGAGGAACGTTAGCGGAAGCCCCGGTTCCACCGCTTCCATCCACAGGCTCACCTTGCACAGCTCGACCGCCATAGGGTTCAGGTCGACTCCATAGATGCAGCGGCCAACCACCTGCCGCAGTGCGTGACGGTATTCATCGGCGGCGGGCGTGCCGTTCACCTGCAGGCGCGCGACATGCGCCGCAAGCCGGCGCGCGGCGGCGAGTAAGAAGTGCCCAGAACCGCAGGCAGGGTCGACGATCGAAAGACCGAGCAGCGCCTCGACTGCCCGCTCGGGGTTCTTGGCGATAGTGTCCTTGACGACGGGTTCGAGCGCACTGTCGAGCAGCACCTGCACGAGGCTGTCGGGCGTGTAGTAACTGCCCGTGGTCTTGCGCGCGTTGCCCTTCGTCTCGCCGCCAGTCGCGAACGCGAACTGCCGTCCGTCCTTGGTGATCTGCGGGACCAGCTCAAGCAGGCTCTCATAGACGCTGCCGAGTTCCTCGGGTCCCATGTCGCGCCAGTTCACCCGTGCGAGGCTCGCGCCCTCGCGCAGCCACGCGAGTTTGAACACTGCGAGCAGGATAGCGCGATTTTCGAGCTTTGCTGCGTCGATCGCAGCACACTGGGGCTTTGCGAAGATGCCCGCTAGTGCGGGCAGGCCGAGCCGAGGCTCGCCAGCGGCGACGCCGTGAAAAACGATCTTCGTCGCCTCCCAGAGGTCTGAGAAGCGGTCGTGGGCGCTGCGCTTCACCGATCGTTCACGCAGTCGCTTCAGGCTGTAACCCGCCTCGTAAAGGCCCTTCGCCCGCTCGTCGGTGGAGTCAGGATGAAGCAGCCCGCGCTCCTCGACGGTGAGCAAGAAGATAAGGCGATAGACGAGCCGCAGGAGCTGGTTGAAGTAATCCTTCGTCGAGAGCGCGCCGCTTTGTAATGTCGCTCGTAGAGCCTGGTTGTCCGGCTGAGCGAGGAAACCCTGTCCGAGCGCAATGAGTGCATCCTCCACACCGCGGCGCAGGTGCTCGCGCGCGCGTGTGCCCTCC
>JBBQCR010000556.1:0-1897 GCA_038318935.1 Phycisphaerales bacterium | reverse complement strand
CTGCAGTCCCGCGAGGGCGATCGCTCGCTTGATCTGGGCAGCACCGATCTCCGCATACGCTTGCCAGTCGCCTTCCGCGACGATCGTGAATCGGGCGGACGCCCACGGGAGAGGCCAGTAGAGCGTCAGCACATCGCGCTCCTTCGATGGGGGGGACAGCGCGAAGGTTCCGTCCACGGCATCGACGATGCGCCGATCCTTTTCGAACGCCGACGCGTCCATGGGGAATCGCTGGTCGTGCAGCAGAAAGAGATCGTAGAGATCCGGAGTCATCGGCTTCTTCAGCAGCACGTTGGCGACGAGATAGGGCACCGTCTGCACCAGGGGAAGCGCGTTGGACTTTTCTGGATCGTGCTTGTCGAGATCGACGATCATGCGCTCGACGATGTGCTTCGCGTTGGCCATGATTACATGCTTGGCTTTGGTGGTGCGAGCCTTGCCATCGGCGTCTCGCCAACGGACCAGCACGCTCGATCCCGAGAGTTCGACGCTCTCGACCAGACAGCCGCACCGGAGCATGGTGCCAGCGGCGTCCATCGATGCGAGCTTCGACCACATCGCGTGGGCAAGACTGGGGTTTCCTCCAGGCAGCACCACCCGGCCGTACTCCTCGGCGGCGATGAAGTTCCAGCCGGCTGCGGCACTGAGCCAATCCCAACCGACGCCAAAGCTTGAGTAGCAGTACGCCTGGATCGCCGCGGAGAACACCTTCGGAAGATGCGGTCCTACTTTCGATTCGATGTGCTCGCGGAACGTAGACCGATCGAGCTCTCGGATCCACTCGTTGTCCTTCGCAGGCAGCGGAATCTCCGGGTACCGCTGCACGAAGTGCTGCACCAACTGCTGATACGCGGCGACCGCCGCCTGCTCCTGCGGATCGCAGCCTTGCAGGCACGGATTCTGTGTCACCGCTCCGCCGAACTCGAACGTGAACGGGCCAGTGTCGATGCGAGCGCGATCAAGAACCCCCAGCTCTCGATACAGCGAGTCGAGCCGCGAACCACGATCGGGAACAATGAAGTACGCCGAACCGAGCGAGTAGGGCAGCCCTTGCCATCGCTCGCCCATCGCGTTGCCGCCGAATCGCGATCGGAGTTCGAAGAGCACGGGCTTCCGGTCGCGCAGCAAGTAGGCGCTGGCGAGTCCGGAAAGTCCGCCGCCAATGATCGCGATCTCGACGGTCTCGTCGGCATCCGCTGCTGGATCGCAAGACTCGCACTGGTGGAAGGGGAGGCGGTTCTTTGGGAACACGTCACCGAACCACTGCGGAACGAATGGCACACCGCCGATGATCGTCGCTCCTGTGACGGAGCCGATGTCGAGGAACGGATTCGTACCGGCGATCGGAAGCCCGGGCGATCCAGGACCGCCCGTCACCGCAACGAAGCATCCTGCAAGTGTCTTCGAGGACATGCCTGCCGCCACCGCGGCAAGTCCGTTTGACAGAAACGCACGGCGATCGAGCATGGAGAGACACTACCACGCAACGCACCGTTGTCGCGCAGAATTGTTGCGACGATCGTTCCGGTAGCATTGCTTAAGAGAATGCCGTCGCGACGTCGAATCATCATCGTTGGCGGTGGCTGCAGCGGCACCTTGCTCGCAATCCACCTTGCAGCGCGCGGTCAGCCGGTTGTGCTCATTGAGCGAGGCAGGCCAGCCCGCGGCGTCGCGTACAGCACGTCAGAGCGACGGCATCTCCTCAACGTTCCCGTCGGCAGGATGAGCGCTTTCTCGGACGATCCCGATCACTTCTTCCGTTGGCTTCGCAGCCGCGCTCCGGAGGTCGAGCGATCGTCGTTCGTCCCACGCGCCGACTTCGGGGCGTATCTCGAGGACACCCTCGCGGCTCATCGGGATCGGATTGACGTCATTCTCGGCGAGGCGGTCGACATCG
>JBBQCR010000555.1:0-1902 GCA_038318935.1 Phycisphaerales bacterium | reverse complement strand
GGTCGATCGAAGGTCGGATACTCCACCCACGAGAGCCGCGCCGCCCGCAGGCGTTCGGCCCGCGCGGCGTCGATACGACGTCGGATCGCGTCGGGCGTTGCGCCACTTCGGACCGCGATCCGCTCCACGTCGACGCCGAAGAGCCACGCCCGATACGCCAAGCGACGGTCACGGCCAGCGCCGTCGGAGCGAACAGCGCGTCCGGGCAAGGTCGAACGCTGCTCGGCGGTGCGCAGCAGAAGTTGACGTACCGTCTCGTGCGAGCGACCAATCTCGTCGGCAATGAGCTTGGCAGCCTTGTTCGGCGTCAGTCCTCCCGCCACCAGCGTGCGAGCCTTCGAGAGAGCGGACTTGGTGGTTGAATCATCGAGCCTCGTGAAGCCCGCCGCGGACTCCAGCAATCCCGGATTCCGCTGAACGAATCGCTCCAGCTCGCTGCGATAGATGGCGACGCGATTGCGTCCGTCGGGAAGAGTGACGCGATGACAGAGGAGTCCTCTGGAGCGCCAACGTCGCAAGGTCTTTTCGGCGATCCCCAGTTCGATCGCCAGTTCCGCCAAGGACACCGCTCCGCCCGGTCGCTCGTCTCCGCCGAGGCCAAGACGTTCCGACAGGTGCAGGACGAACGTAACCAGATCGCTCCGCAACGCTTTGGCCGGGATCCGCTTGATGGCGGTGTCGGCGGTCCGAAATCCAGTCAGCCGCCACAGCACGAACTCGAAGGGATAGGTCGACCCGTCGTCGATGTCGTCCATCAGTCGCTCGGCGGCCTCCATCTGTCGTCGCAACGCGTCCGGCGGCGCGAAGGCCAATTGCTTCTCGAGCTCCTCGAATGTGGGCGTCTGATAGCGGGCCGCGCGGGGCATGACTTCCGATTCTAATGGCGACGGGTCATTCCTCCGGCCGATGATCCCTCGCGTGTCGCGATTGGTCCGTCATCTCTTGGAACGGAGTATCGAGCGGTCGCCGCGATTTCGCGGCATGATCGCCGGACTGCTCGGCCATCATCTGACGTCGCTCGATCTTGATTTCCTCCGTGCCCTCCCCGACGGCGTGACGGTTGATCTTGATCGGCAGCTCGAATTGGAACGCGGCGAGCCCGGCATGCCGAGCGTCCTCTGGTCGGTGCTCTGGGAAGCCTCCGCCGCTCGAGCCCTCGGAGAGCGTTGTCCCAAGCGCGTGCTGTTCCATCTTCGGGGCCGGCAATTTGTCATGGAACTCGATCTCGCGGAAAGCCCCGAGTGCGGCTATCTCCTTCGCAATCCGACCGTCAAGCTCACGCAGCTTCTGCTGCGCGGCGGCGAGACGATGCTCGACATCGGCGCGAACGCTGGCTTCCACGCCCTTACGGCGGGACTCTTCTTCCAGCGTGTGATCGCCTTTGAGCCGACACCCGCAACGGCCGAACGACTGGAACGGAACATTGGACTCAGCGGTTTCGCGCATGTGCAATCGCGCCGCGTCGCGCTCTCCAACCGCATTGGGCAGACGACGTTTCACGTTGAAAGTGGTCATTGCGGCAGCAACCGAATCGGTGAGGGTGGAGGACCCGCGTCAATCACGGTACCGCTGCAGACGCTCGATGCGCTCGCCTCCACCGGAGCACCACTCGGGCGCATCGACTTCATCAAGATCGACGTCGAAGGCCACGAGTGCGAAGTCCTCGAGGGTGCGCAGTCAACGATCGAGCGCGATCGCCCGCGCCTCTTCGTCGAGTTCAACACCGCCGCCCAGTTCGATCGCTTCCAGTCACTCCTGCCCTCCGGTTACGTGCCGCTCGAACCTCGCATCGACGGGACATCGTCACCGATCACCAGCGGCGCGGCTGCGGTGGCGGCTCGTGATGTGCTGTTTGAAATGCCGTGAACAGGCGATCAGCCGCCAGCGAGACGATGGTTCACA
>JBBQCR010000554.1:0-1910 GCA_038318935.1 Phycisphaerales bacterium | reverse complement strand
ACTCCTTGCCAGAAGCCACCCCGCTCGCCCTCGCGACGAAGCGAAGGGGCGCTGTAGTGCTAACGGGGCCCCGAACCACGAACCGTTCCCTCCGTGTTCGAAGTCTTCACCGATTCCCGGTTGGTGGAGGGCGGAACGGGTGTTACGGTGTTCACGTCCCGGACGGGGTTGCGGTCACTCGCGAAGGGTGATGGTGCCATCCGCTGTTCGGGCGAGGTCGCCTCATGTCGAATCACCCAGAAGAGAAGTCCGTTTCGTTTGCCTGCGCTTGCACGTTGACCGCGGCTGTCGCCCTGGGAAGTTCGGGTTTGGCCTCGGCGGACGTCTTTGACGAAATTGGTTACACGGCCCTGAAGCTCCGACTCGGTGCCGCTACTCCGACCGGCGCCGGCTATGGCATAGGCCAGGTCGAGGCCGAGGAGACGCCCGGGAACTTCGGTCCCAACACCTCGAATCCGGACTTCGCCGGCAAGACCTTCACCCCCCAGAGCGGTCCATTCGGTGCGAGCGGCCACGCCACGACGGTGGGGATCGCCCTGTACGGCAACAGCGGCAGCATCGCGCCGGGGGTCACGAACGTCTTCGTCTGGTCGGCGAACCTCTGGGCGACGACCGGGTTCCTTCGCACCAACCAAGGCGCGCTGGCTCCGCTCGTGCCGCCGACGGGTATGCGGATCTTCAACAACTCGTGGATCGGCAGCTTCGGCAGCACCTTCAACGACAACGACGCCCTTCGCCGATTCGACTTTGAGATCACCCGCGACAACGTCCTCGCGGTCTGCGCCACCAACAACGGTGCCGGCAGCCCCGCCTCGGCCCTCGTCGGCTACGGCTACAACGCCATGACGGTTGGTCTGGCCAACGGCAATCACTGCAACGCAACCACGCCGCCTGGACTCGACGGGCAGGGTCGACGGAAGCCCGAGATCGTCGCGCCCTCGGGCTTCACGAGTTTCTCGACGCCGATCATCGGCGCCGCCGCGGCGCTGCTCTTCCAGACAACCGATCTCGACCCGGGGCTTGCGGCCAACCCGAATGCCGATCGCCAACTGGTGATCAAAGACGTGTTGCTGACGGGAGCCAATCACCGCCCTGGATGGAGTAACGGCGCGATCACGAGCGGCCCCAATCGCGGCACAACTACAACGCCGCTCGATCCGTTGTACGGAGCGGATCTCCTCAACATCGATCGCAGCCATTTCATCCTCACCGGGCAGGAGCAGAACGGCAGCGCTGCGGTTCCGGCGACCAGCACGATTTCGGAGCGCGGCTGGGACTACATCGCCAGTTTCGCCGCCAACACGAGTCAGTTTTATCGCTTCAAGGTCTATGCATCGGCGGCGGAACTATCGGTTCTGGCGACGTGGAATCGTTCGGTCGCGACAAACTTCGGCGGCTTCACGCTGATGGACCTTGATCTGCAGATGTGGAAAGTGAACGGCACCGGTCTGGTGTCCATCGTCGGCGACGCCGGACTCGGTGTCTTCGACGGCGGCAACGTCTCGAGCGCGTCGACGATCGACAACCTCGAACACCTGTACGTCACCGGTTTGCAGCCCGGCGAGTATGTCATCGAACTCAAACGCAAGCCTGGTCCGCAAGCGGCGATGCCGGTCGCGATCGCGTGGTACGTGACCGACACCGGTCCGCTCGGCGACCTTGATGGCGACAATCTCGTCAACGCGTCCGACCTGGCGATTCTGCTCGGCGCATGGGGCACCACCGGACCGGGCGACCTCGATGGCAATGGCGTCGTCGACGCAGCGGACCTTGGAATCCTGCTCGGCGCGTGGATGTAACGCGGTCGATCGAGCGCTCCGGAGAGGTGACGGGCGAGGGCACGAGCCGATCACGCTCGATTCGCTCCGTCACCGAGGCCTGATTGTCCGCTATAGACTCCGCGGTGCATG
>JBBQCR010000553.1:0-1915 GCA_038318935.1 Phycisphaerales bacterium | reverse complement strand
CGAACTTTCTCGGGGCAGACATAGAGGCGGCGGTGGCGGCGCGACTGAGTGAAGGTGGTCACTCCGGGATCATCGCGAAGGATCGGCTCTACAGGAATCTCTTGTCGTCGCAGCCCATGTGTTTCAACCTGTTCGGGCCGTTCGTTAAGCATCCGGATCATCTCATCGAGTGGGTTCGAACGCTGGACGACTCTGCCGTCAAGGTACGGCGAATCAGGTTCGAGTGGGCACCGGAGCGGTGTTCGCACTTTGATGGGGGCTCCGCGTTCGACGCGTTCGTCGAGTACACCGCAAGTACGGGCGGCGAACGGTTCATCGGTGTCGAATGCAAGTACGCCGAGAACCTGGAGCGAAGCACCATCAAGCTGCGCAACGTGTACGGCGACTACACCGCCGGCAGCGCGAATTGGCGCGACGGGGCATCGGCTCGGCTCAGCGCCAAACATCTTCGCCAGTTCTGGTTGAACACACTGCTCGCGCAATCACTCGTCGATCGTGGCGGCGGCACGTATGAGTCTGGTTTAGTGGTGGTGGTCGCCGCGGCGGCGGATCGATCAGCGGACGAAGCGACCGCATCGGTACGAAGCGATCTGATTGAGGCCGACCGGTGGTTGCGCTGGTGTCCCTACGAAAGCGTCCTTGACGCGACTGCGGGACATGACCAGTGGAGGCAGATGTTCGCAAAGCGATACCTGGACTTCGGTCCGGTGAACCACCTGCTTGCCGCCAACTACCCCAGACAGAGTGTGCGGCAGCGATGAGATCAACCGACCCCTACGCGTTGTGCCATCGACTATCACATCGCGAGGCGCAGCGAGCTAAAACACCAGGCCCGTTCGTTTCGCCAGGAGTCGCCACCCGGTTGAAGCGACCTGGAAGGCGGAGAAGTAATCCATTGCAAGTCGAGCCACGTCACCGCCGACAACCACGAGGCCGATTCCGTCCGAGTCGGTGTCGTGAATTGACGTGCCGGTGTGACCGAACTGCTCCCAGAGTAGCGAGTGCGCGGATGCGGACATCGACCGCCAACGCATCATGACTTGCGCGCGAAACTCGGGATCGCTGGATGTGGCTTCCAAGGCCGCAGGAAGCAGCGTGTCGCTTATGTTGATCTTGATCGCGCCGCCGAGGTTGTCGAGCATTGCGGAAACCTGTTGGTGTCGAAGCCTCAGCCGATCGAGTTGTTCCGGTGCCATCGGCGTTGGCTCCGCAACGTTGTCTTTAGACAGGACGTATTCGCCGAAGCGGATGTGCCAGTGGTAGTCCTCTCGCGCTACCGAGAGAGATCGACGCAGCCGTTCGGGGTGCTCAACTGGAGCGAGAATCCAGACCGTCTGGGCCGCACCGACGAGTGCGGCACGGGCCAGCGTTGAGACGGCGGATGGGAAGAGCTGCTTGGCGTCAACGAGCAGGCGAACTGCGTGAAGGTGTTCTCGTGCGGCTCCCAGACCGACCACTGCGAGGCTGCTTGTCCGCGCGTACATCCACTTCGTGTCATCCTCATGCAAGTCGCTCTCGGGTCGAGGGATCACGCCACCTGCAAGGTGATCGCGCCAACGATCTAACACGGGAAAGCTGTTATGCAACGCGGTTAGCAGATCATCCGGTTCGATGCGCCGATAGTAATCACGCGTCTTGCGGGCCGGGAGCGACGAGGATGTTTCGCGTCCGCTACACGACCGCAAGGTTCGGCAAGCCCACGATCCGGATCGCCGCTGACATTCGCACGTTGCCCGTCGTCAGATCGCGCAACTGCTACCCGACTAAAGTGTGCTGC
Source organism: Phycisphaerales bacterium (assembly GCA_038318935.1). Lineage (GTDB taxonomy): Bacteria > Planctomycetota > Phycisphaerae > Phycisphaerales > SM1A02 > JAEUIT01. The sequence goes on along the minus strand of JBBQCR010000553.1, from coordinate 138 downwards.
ATGGCACTCGTCGACATGCAAGTCTGCACCGCAATCGGAGTGAATCCGTTCTCGTCGCGTGGTAACGCCTTCTGCGCCTTCCTCAACGCCGACCGTACAGCTCGGGCGTTTCGAGGTTCCGCGGAGGAGGGATTGCAC
>JBBQCR010000552.1:0-1917 GCA_038318935.1 Phycisphaerales bacterium | reverse complement strand
GCCAAGATCGGTTGTCCAGGACTCCCGTCGGAGAAGCGGCAGCAGGTGTGGCAGACGTGGAAGCGCGGAGACTCGATCAGTGTCATCGCTCTGACCGTGGGATTACCGGCGTGTTCCATCTCCTCAACCCTGTTAACGTTTGGCTGGATCTATCAGGCGCCACAGCGTCGGCGCGACATCGCGATCAGCTTCGCGGAGAGCGAGGAGATCTCTCGCGGCCTAGCGTACGGTGCGTCGTAGCGCGGCATCAGCCGGCGCGTTGGGCACGCGCCGTCGACGATTAGCCGCGAGATCACGCGCAATCGCGGCGTCGTGAAGCCTCGTGCGCTCAATACCGACGATCGCACGTGGCGGCGCACGAAGCGGCCGACCTTGTTCGCCTAAGTGGCGGATCGGCTTCGCGAGGACTGGTCGCCGGCGCAGATCGCCGGGACGCTCGCCCGGCACCATCCCGTCGGGAGCCCGTTGCGCGTGTCCTAAGAGACGATCTACAAGTCGCTCACATCGAAGCGCGTGGCGTGCTGACGAGCGCGCCCCGTGTGCATCTGCGATCCGGGCGGCCGATGCACCGCAGCGTATACAACACCGGCACGGGACAATGGCGGTCGCAGATCAAGGGCGCCATCTCCATCGCCGAGCGTCCGCCCAAAGTCGCTGCGCGCGCGGTGCCGGGACACTGGGAAGGCGACCTGTTGCTCGGTCTTCACTGCACGTAACTCGTGACCGTCGTCGAATGCACCACGCGCTTTGCGGTGCTCGTGCAACTGTCGGAGCGTGACATGCACTCGGTCACCAATGGGCTCTCGCGCGAACTGGCAAGCTGCCGTCCCACATGCGCCGGTCGTTGACCTGAAATCGGGGGATCGAACTCGCCAACCATCGCGGAGTCACCGCGAGCACCTGTCTCGATGTGTACTTTGCCAACCCGCATAGTTCGGGGCAACTCGGCACCAACGAGTTACCAATCGCCTGCTACGACAGTACTTCGCCAAGGGCGCGTCGTTGGGAGCGCTGACGCAGGAGGAACTGGATCATGTCGCGGCCGAGTTGAACGCACGACCACGAAAGAAGCTCGCCTTCGACACACCGGCCAACCAGTTCGCGTTACTGTTGCGTTGACCCATTGAGCCTACCGAGGCCAAGCGCACGATTCCGTTCGTCCGGCGCAACTCTTTGCTCTCGCGCTCTAGTTGCTTGACACGCTCCAGCTCAGTGCTCGTCAGTCCAGGCCGCTGGCCCATGTCGCGCTCGCGGCGATGCATCCACGACCGCAGGGTTTTAGGAATTGTAGCCGATCTTCTCGGCGAGCGAGGAGATTACGGCCCACTGCGATGCATGCTCGTGGGACTGCTCGCCAATCATACGGACCGCCCGGTCACACATTTCGGGGGAGAATCGGGACATGCGTCCTATCACTCCCACCTCTCAGTCCATGAAGTCTCCGGCAAACCCGGGGCGATTCGGTATGCTGCGGAGGATTGCGGGACGCTCAGAACATCGTGACATCGGCCATCGGGCAGGATCTGGCAGGGCAAGGCCTCGAGAACCGCGCGGCTCAGGGTTGCAACGGCGACGGGGACAGCGTCGCCACCGAGTGCTATCCCCTCTCGAGGTCGCAGGTCCGGAATTCTAAGTGATTCGTGGATGGCAGCACGGCGATGATCGAGGGCGGTCGCTGGATCAAGATCGAGATCTTCATGCAGCTTACCTTATTACGTCCGGGCAGCGCAAAGCCGACGGCATCATCCGCTACTGGTACCACGGGGCGCTGCGCTTCGCATTTTCCAACGTCCTCTTCCGCCCCGCGCAGCACCCGTCCATGTACTTCAATCAGTTCATGCTGGCACCGTACATCGGCATAGGCTCACCGGCGAACCAGAGCGTCTAGTTTGACCATTTGGTCGTTGGAACCGCACG
>JBBQCR010000551.1:0-1924 GCA_038318935.1 Phycisphaerales bacterium | reverse complement strand
ATCAGACTGTCACCGCCACCGGTCGCCTCAGTTCGAGTGATCCGAATCTGCAGAACATTCCCATTCGCAGCGAGGTCGGTCGCGCGATCCGCAAGGCATTCATCGCCGAGCCCGGATGCCTGCTCTTGGCCGCGGACTATTCGCAGATCGAACTTCGCATCCTCGCCCACCTCTCGCAGGATCCTGCGTTGATCGCCGCGTTCCAGGCCGGCGCAGACATTCACAACGCGGTCGCCGCCGAAGTCTTCGGCGTCGATCCGGCATCGGTCACTTCGGAGATGCGATCGACGGCGAAGATGGTCAACTTCGGAATCGTCTACGGCATCACCGCGTTCGGTCTCGCCCGGCGCCTTGGGGGCGGCACGACACGAACGCGCGCACAGCAGATCATCGAAGACTACCGAGGGCGCTTCGCGAAGATCGGCGACTTCCTCACGGCCTGCGTCGAACAGGCGCGAGCCAAGGGATACGTGGAGACGATTCTTGGCCGGCGCCGCCCGACGCCGCAGATTCACTCGAAGCAGCCGGCGGAGCGGGCGTTTGGTGAGCGCATCGCCATCAATACCGTTGTGCAAGGCAGCGCCGCCGACCTCATCAAGGTCGCGATGGTCCGGCTGCATCGCGAACTGCCGCAGCGATTTCCGCAGACCAAGATGCTGCTGCAGATCCACGACGAACTGGTGTTCGAGGTACCGCAGCAGTCGATTGCCGAGGTGACGGCGATGGTCGTCGATCGCATGGAGCACGCGATGGAACTCTCCGTCCCGCTCAAAGTCGACAGCGGAAGCGGCCGCAACTGGCACGAGTGTTGAGCGGTCAGGTCATTCCCGGGAAGTTCTGAGATGCACGCCGCAGCGATCATCGAGCATGTCATCGCGGTTCTACTGATCGTGGTCGCGCCGCTATACGCGAAGGTGCGTTTCGATCGACTCGTGCGCACCGAAGATCCCGACGGTCGTCTTCGCCGCCGCGCCTATCGGGACACCATCATGCGTCAGTGGTTGCTCGCGGTGGCCGCGGTGTGGGCGGCGATCGCCAACGGACGGTCTTGGGTGGACCTTGGATTCGCCCCTCCCGCCGGATGGGGTTTTCTGGGCGCCACCGGCCTTTTTGCGTTGTTCGTCACGCTCCTCCTCTTGCAACTCCACGCGTTCCTGCGCGGGGCGATTGGCCTAGACGTCGTCCTCGTAAAGCTCGGAGCGGTGCGCAAACTCCTGCCCCGCGATGCTCGGGATCTGCGTCTCTTCGGTGTCCTCGCCCTCACGGCAGGGGTCTGTGAGGAGGTGCTCTTCCGGGGATTTCTCGTCGCGTACCTTGCCACATGGATGCCTTGGCCCGTGGCGCTCGCCGCCTCGTGTGTGGTGTTCGGTGTCGCTCATCTTTACCAAGGCGGAGCAGGGATCCTGAAGACAGGGGCGGCTGGCGCCGCGATGGCGGGGCTATACGCCCTGAGCGGATCGTTGTGGATCGGAATGATCGCGCACGCGATTCTCGATCTCAATGCCGGGCTGCTGGCCCAGCGCGCACTCGCTGTCGCAGGCGGAAAGAAAGGAAGCCCCGACGTTGCAACGTCGAGGCTTCCTTCGCAGGCCGATGAAAATGTCGTCGTCTGAAAGCGAGGCGGACGGGGGTCGAACCCGTAACCACCGGCGGGGCGTCATAGCAGTCAACACACGTTCAAATCACGCTGACCTTCGAACTACTCGACCGATCCAGCTTCGCGACGTGCAGCGATGGGAGGAAGGCCGTCGGCGAGTACATCGAGCACTTCTACAACCTCAGGAGGCGGCACTCGGCCGTCGAGTATTTGAGTCCGGTCGAGTTCGAATTGCGTTCCGCATCCATGTCGGAGGCGGCATAATCAACCTGTCCACGAAACTGGCGCCGACTCACTTCAACTCAGCCAAGCGAACGACCTTGTGCT
>JBBQCR010000550.1:0-1925 GCA_038318935.1 Phycisphaerales bacterium | reverse complement strand
AACCGCTGGTCGTCCACGACAAGCTCGCGAATCGCCTCCGGAAGCTGTTCGCGCTGCCACTGGCACTCCAGCCTGCCGGCGCTCTCGCCGCCAGCCTCGGGCGCAGCCGCGCGCGCGGCCTTGATCGAGTACGCAGCCGCGCCGAGCTCGTGGGCGGCGACATGCGCGACGACCGCCGCCTGACCGGCAGCGTGTGCGGCATGCCGAGCGGCTCCGCTCAAGTCTCTCGCGGCGTCGTTGGCCTTGCCCGCCGCCGTGCGCGCCTGGGACATCTTGATATCGCCGCTCACCCATGCCCGAGCCTGCTCAATCGCCTGCCGCGGCCGCGCATCAGAAGGCCTCGCCGACTCGAAGATGTGCAGCACGTGCTCCGCGCACGCTGCAGCCCACAAGGCGAGAAGACGATGATCCGAGTCCGTGAGCGTGCCCCCGCGACGGATGGTGATGAGTCTCGGATCGCGCTCCTTCGGTAGAATCACAACTTCACCCACTTCACTTCATCCGCCTACGTGTTGCGCTCGAGTCGCGTTCAATCGCTTCCGGCGACAGCATACGCGCTCGCGGCGTCGGCTCGACGCGCTTGTTAGCTTGGTCTTCCGGGTCCCCGGACGCCGTCACCCCGCGAACTCCCGCCGCCAAGTGGGGCTTGCGCCGCCACTATTCAGTGTTACTATGTACTAGTAGTCAGTAACGCTTAGTAGTACGAAGAGGTGTTCCGTGGGCAAGCAGATGACGGAGATGCTCAAGGGGACGCTGGAGGGGATCGTCATCGCGATCCTGTCCGTGCGGCCCGCGTACGGCTACGAGATCACGGCACGGTTGCGGGAGATGGGTTTCTCCGACATCGCCGAGGGCACTGTCTACGCGCTGCTCGTCAGGATCGAGCAGAGAGGCCTCGTCGACGTGGAGAAGTACCCGTCCGAGAAAGGGCCGCCGCGCAAGGTGTACTCCCTCAACGGGCAGGGACAGGAATATCTGGCAGAGTTCTGGAGGACGTGGAGCTTCCTCACAGAACGGCTCGAACAGCTCCACGAATAGGGAGAAAGACATGGCCGCAGAGTGGATCGAGCAGATCACAGGGTCGATCGAGCAGAAGAGGCGCTACCGGCAGTACAAGGCGCGCACGAAACAGCTTCCCCCGAACTATCACACGGCGATCGATGCGCTGAAGCGGTACCTGATGTACTTCGGGGCGATAACGAAAGGTGACATCTTGGTCTCGATGCTGGAGGATCTCGCAGATCTCTTCGAGCAGAGCGCGGCGAACGGAACCCCGATCCGCGAAGTCGTCGGGGAGGACCCCGTGGAATTCGCGGAGACGTTTCTCCAGAACTACTCGGAAGGTCGGTGGATCAACAAGGAGCGGGAACGGCTGGCCAACGCCATCGATCGTGCCGCAGGCGACCAAGCGTGACGAAAGAGAGGACGGATACCCAGAGGACGGCCGATCACGTCCAGACGCCTGCCATCCACGTGCGGGGCCTGGATAAGTCGTACAAGAAGCTGGAGGTGCTGCGCGGTGTGGACGTCGACGTGGCGCGGGGCAGCATCTTCGCCCTGCTCGGCTCGAACGGGGCGGGCAAGACCACGGTCGTGAAAATCCTGTCCACGCTGCTCAAAGCCGACGCGGGGACTGCCAGGGTCAACGGCTTCGATGTCGCCACGCAGGCTTCGGACGTGCGGGAGTCGATCAGCCTTACCGGACAGTTCGCGGCCGTCGACGAAATCCTCAGCGGGCGGGAGAACCTGGTGCTGGTCGCCCAGTTGCGGCACCTCAAGAATACCGGCCAGATCGCGGATGATCTGCTCGAGCGTTTCGCGCTGACCGACGCGGCCGCGCGGAGGGTGTCGACGTATTCGGGTGGCATGCGCCGCCGCCTTGACGTAGCGATGAGCCTCATCGGGGATCCGCAGGTCATCTTCCT
>JBBQCR010000549.1:0-1927 GCA_038318935.1 Phycisphaerales bacterium | reverse complement strand
TGTCGCCGCGACCCAGCAGCCGGCGGTTCGAACCGCGGTGTTGAGCAAGCTCGAAGAGCGACTCTTCGTCCGAGGCGTGCGACACGACCTGTCGAGCAACCTGTGGGGCGATGGAAGCTGCGCGCCGCAAGGGCATCGGCTGCTTGCCCGCTTTCGGCTCGAGCGAGGTTTGCCGGTGTGGCGCTGGGAGCTGGAGGAATGCACACTGGAAAAGCGCATCGCGATGGTGCTTGGCGAAAACGCCGTCACCGTCGAGTATCGATTGCTGCCCGGAAGTTGTCCCTGCGAGCTACGTCTTGAGGCCCTGGTCACCAATCGTTCGCATCACTCGCTTCTTCCCGAGCGCGGCTTCGACGCGCCGATTGAGTGCGTCAACGGCGCAGTGCGCGTACGCCTTCCCAAGAACGACGTCGGCGGAGTCGCTGATGATCTGTGGCTGCACTGTCCCAACGCGACGCCGACGGTGGTGGGCACATGGTGGCGGAACATCGAACTGCCTGTCGAGGGCGATCGCGGATACGACCACGGCGACTCGTTGCTGCACGCTGCGACCTTTGCAAGCCGCATGCACGAATGCCAACGCGTGACCTTCGGCGCCAGCCTCGGCCGTCCGCTGCCGCGCGATCCGCAACTGCTCTTCGTCGCCGAGCAGGCCCGACGCCAGGCCTTCCTGGAAAGCGCCGGCGTGCGCAAGTCCTCGCCGGTCACCAAGCAACTGGTCCTTGCCAGCGATCAGTTCGTTGTGCGTCGGCCGCTGTCCAACGCCCACGAAGGCTGGTCGGTGATCGCCGGATACCCGTGGTTCGCCGACTGGTCGCGCGACACGATGATCAGTCTGCCCGGGCTTTTCTTGGCAACGCGTCGCGTCCCCGCGGCCCGCGGTGTGCTCGAAACCTACGCGAAGCACCTCTCGGGCGGCCTCTTGCCGAATCGTTTCCCCGATCGCGTGGGCGAAGAGGTCGAGTTCAACAGCGTCGATTCGCCGCTGCTCTTCGTGCGGGCGGTGTCGCTGGTGCACGAGGCAGCGCCTGACACCGCATGGCTTCGCTCGATGTGGCCAGCGATGCGCTCGATCATCGAGGCATACCAGCGCGGCACGCGCCATGGCGTCCAAGTCGATCCCACCGACGGCCTCGTTCGGGCATCGGATCCGGGATGGCAACTCACCTGGATGGACGCCAAGGTCGGCAGCCGCGTGGTCACTCCGCGCATGGGGAAGCCCGTCGAGATCAACGCCCTGTGGTTCGATGCGCTCTGTCGCATGCGCGAATCGGCGACTCGCATCGGCGAGGACCCGTCGCCATGGGGTCGACTCGCGGAGCGCGTGGCACTGAGCTTCGGGCGATACTGGAATCCAACGACGCAATGCCTCTTCGATGTCCTCGACGGTCCCGATGGCCACGACGGCAGCGTGCGACCGAACCAGATCATCGCGGCGGGACTCGAACACGTCGCGCTGTCGCGAGAGCACCTGCAAGCGGTCGTCCGCAAGGTGCGCGATGTCCTGCTCGTACCGCTCGCGCTTCGCACACTTGCACCCAGCGACTCGCGATACGCGTCTCGCTGTGCAGGCGACGTTGTGCACCGCGACGACGCGTACCACCAAGGCACCGCGTGGCCGTGGCTCCTGCCGTTCTTCGTGCGGGCTTGGCGGCGGACTGGTGGCGATCCGACGCTTATCACGGCGATCCGCGCCGCGATCGCCGAACATCTGTGCGACGCCGGACTCGGCACGGTCAGCGAGATTTTCGATGGCGCTTCGCCCCACGAATCGCGGGGATGTCCCGCTCAGGCATGGAGCGTGGCGGCGGCTCTTGAGGTCATGATGGAGCCGCCCGCCGATGCCACTGTCACCGAGGGCGATCTCCGTCTCGACCGCGCCGCCGACTTGCAAGGGCTCGCGCAATGAAGCAACTTTGCGCCGAGG
>JBBQCR010000548.1:0-1934 GCA_038318935.1 Phycisphaerales bacterium | reverse complement strand
TCCCTTCCTCCTCGGCGGCATTCCAGCCGCTCTCATTGCCTATCGCTCGAAGAGGGGCCAGCGACTCGGTGACATGTTGGCCAGGACTTTCGTGCTCAGGGTCTCTGACCTTCCTCGGCCCGCTACCCCGGTCGAGTCATGAGCCGCCCCGCGCAAGTGGAGTCCAAGGTGCGTGTGCCCTCCCCCTTATTGCGTTCCGGACCGCGCCACTCGTGGTTCTTCAGCATCATCGGCGTCGTCGGACTACTCGCTGTAGCGATCGGGTTCAGTCGCACATACGCCATGCCGTTGGCACGCGGAACCTTTGTGGCACCCGTGGTGGTACACGTCCACGGTGCGCTCGCGTTGGCGTGGGTGCTGCTCTTCGTTACACAGCCACTGTTCGTGCGCTGGGGTCAGCTTCGGTGGCACCGGCGCGTTGGGCGCGCGGGCCTGCCGCTCGGAGTCGCTGTGGCAGTGACGATGGTCCCTGCGGGCGTCTTCCAGGTCACGCGCGACGTAGTGGCGGGGGGTGGACCAACGGCAATCTCCTCGATGCTTGGCGTGGTGACGTCGGGCGCGATGTTCGTCGCACTTATCGCAGCGGGAATCATGGATCGGCGGGATCGGGACGCACATGCACGCTGGATGCTCCTCGCAACTCTGGTCGTACTCTGGCCTGCCTGGTTTCGCTTCCGGCACTGGTTCCCGTCTGTGCCCCGTCCAGATGTTTGGTTCGCCTTGGTCCTGGCGGACCTGTGGATCATCGTCGCGATGGCGCGTGACCGACTCACGCGCGGCGCCGTGCACCCGGTCCTTGCCTGGGCGGGGAGTGCCGTCATCCTGGAGCAGTCGTTCGAGGTGCTCGCCTTCGATTCGCCGTTATGGCGCAGCACCGCGCAGTCGCTCTATGGGTGGCTACTGTCCGCCGGCCTTTGAGAAGCGCGATTGGGGCATGGAGTATTGGTCAGCAATCGTCTTCGGATGGCCAAGCGCTTTGTGCGGCATCGCTCTCCTTATTTTGGGAATAGCGTGGCGCAATGCGTGGGTCGCTTGGGTGGGTGCGGCCGTTTCGGCTGGATTTTGTGCGTACGTCGCCATGAACCCACCACCGTTTCGAGTCATTGGCTTGGTCGCTCTCGCTTGCAACGGGTTGTGCGCCGTCGCGGTCGCTCGTCGTGCCGTGCTACCGGCGGTGGCCTTGCTGCTCCCGTTCGTTCTTGCGATCGGTCTGCTCTTCTATGCCTCGTCGTAGAGAGTCGCGATGGCGATGAGTAGCGTGTCGCGAGCTGGCGAAGCGAGCGCACCCAAACGCCATTGGCTCGGCATCATCGCCATCAGCCTCCTGGCGTATGCCCTCTGCGACCTTCTGCATGAGGCCGCGCACGCGCTCACGACTCTCTTGCCGCTCGGAGTACGAGCCCTGTCGATCTCGACGGTGGCGGTGGCGACGACCCGAAGCAGTCCCGTGGTCGCTGCCGCCGGATCGATCGCGAATCTGGCCCTCGGCCTCACCATCGCACTGTGCTTCAGCGCGAGTATTGGATCGTCGTGGCGCTACTTCTGGTGGCTCTTTGGATCGCTCAATCTCTTCAATGCGACGGGCTATCTGCTCTACTCGTCCGTTCTCGACAGCGGCGACATGGCCGTCGTGTTCCGGGCTCTCGCTCCGGCGCATGCCTGGCGGCCGGTGGTGGGCTTGGTGGGGCTCGCGGCGTATGCCGGAGCCGTGTACGTTTCACTTCTCGGTCTTCGGCGGCTGGTCGTAACGGGAACGATCGCCGCCTCGCGAGTCGAGCGCTACTGCATGCTTCCTTACTGGTCCGGCGGCTTGCTGCTCGCCGCAGGGGCGGCGCTCAATCCGCAAAGTCCATGGCTCGTTCTCACCTCCGGGGCAGCCGTGGGTTTCGGCGCCATGGTCGGACTGGTCCTAGTTCCACGCCTGCTGCGAAGTC
>JBBQCR010000547.1:0-1936 GCA_038318935.1 Phycisphaerales bacterium | reverse complement strand
TCGAGCCGGTTCACGGTGCCCAACTACTGGCGGGATCCGAAGTCCGGGAACTCCTACCAGGTGCAGGTCGAGGTGCCGTTCGCGCTCGTCCATTCACCGAAGGATCTGGAACTCGTACCCGTGACGGCGAACGGGAGCGGGAGCCTGCTGGTCCGCGACATCGGGGTGGTGAAGGAAGGGGTGATGCCCGGCGAAATCGACCGCTACAACATGAAACGGGTCGTCACGCTCACCGCGAACATCCAGGACGACGACCTCGGCGATGTGTCCGGAGCCGTCACAAAGGCGATCAAGGCCGCCGGCGACCCGCCGAAGGGCGTCGCGGTCGATGTCCGCGGACAGATCACCCCGTTCAACGAATTGTTCCGTGGGCTGGCGTTCGGGCTCGCGGTCGCCGTCATCGTCATCGGCTTAATGCTCACCGCGTACTATCAGTCGATTCGCCTGGCACTCGTTGCGGTGGCTCCGGTGCCGGCGGTGCTCGCCGGCGTCGCGGTGATGCTGTTCGCCACCGGTTCGACACTGAACCTCCAATCGTTCATGGGGGCGATCATGGCCGTGGGGGTCGCAACGGCGAATGCCATTCTCCTCGTCACGTTCGCCGAGCGTGCGAGGATGGAGGGAATGTCTGCCCGCGAGGCCGGTGTCGAGGGCGCGCGGACCCGAGTCCGCGCCATCCTGATGACCAGTTGCGCGATGATCGCCGGCATGATCCCGATGGCCATCGGACTCGGCGAGGGTGGCGACCAAGTGGCCCCACTCGGTCGGGCCGTGATCGGCGGTCTCGCAGCCGGAACCCTGACCACGCTGATCGTCTTGCCGGCCCTGTTCGCCCTCGTGATGGGCCGCTCCCCGGCCCGTTCGGCGTCACTCAGCCCGTTCAACCCGGACAGCCGCCACTACGTCCCCGACGCTCAGGAGTCATCTCATGCGGTCTGATCGCGCCATCACTTTCGTGGTCGTGCTGTCTGCGGCGGGTTGCGGCAAGCAGTCGTCACCGACTCCCGCTGCAGCTCCAGCCAGCGGCCCGGCTATCTCCTCGTGAAGCCCGAAAAAACGCCCCGCGACGCGGGCCGTCGAGCAACCGGGCAGCGTCCAGGCGTTTGAGGAGACGGTGCTGTACCCGAAGATACCGGGCTACGTCCGCGCGATCTCCGCAGACCCAGCTAGACCGCCACCGGTCTGGGGTGATCCGTTCGGCGAGGGCCACGGCACCCAGAACGATCAACGCAAGCACGAACCAGAAGTTCGACCGCTCTCATGCCACCAATGCCGGAGTATCGTGATCATCGGTTCGGTGCCTCGGTCCGCGCCGGTGCGGCAAGCGACTGGGCTTCCAGAAAGATGTGTCGAACTTCGGGATGCTGACTGCGGATCGCTCGATCCAGCCGCTCGATCGCCGACGCGACACCCGCGGCCGACAGGTCCGGTTCGAACTGGATTTCCATGGTGAGAAGCACGTCGTCGGGACCGAAGTGCTGCGAGAACGCCCGACCCAACCGTGCTACTGCGGGATCGCTTTCGGTCAGATTGCGGATGCTCGCCAGGGTCTTCGGAAGCACGCCCTCGCCGATGAGTAATCCCTTGCTCTCGTAAGCCAGAAACACCGCCACGGCCGCCAGGATGATGCCGATCACAATGGAGGCCGCCCCGTCCAGCAGAGGCTGATTCAGGGCGTGACTGAGCCAAACACCGAGGCCCGCCACCAGCAGGCCGAGCATCGCGGCGGAATCCTCGAATAGCACGGTGAACGTGGTGGGGTCTTTGCTGACGCGAAAAGCAGTCCAGTAGCCCAGGTTTCCCTTGACCTTGCGGAACTCGCGGAAAGCCAACGTCCATGCGGCACCCTCGAACACCAGCGCGAAGGCGAGCACCCAATAGTTCCAGGTCGGATCCGTCAGCGGCGCGGGGTGCAGAAGATGGTTCACGCCTTCAT
>JBBQCR010000546.1:0-1951 GCA_038318935.1 Phycisphaerales bacterium | reverse complement strand
GGAAGATGACCCAACTGCGATTGGTCACTGCGCGCATGCCGGACGTCACCGAGGTCGACGTCGCAATGATGGAGCGAGCCCTGATGCTCGCCCGTCGTGCGGCCGACGCGGGCGAGGTACCTGTTGGCGCAGTCGTCTATCGCGGCACCGAGGTCATCGCCGAGGCATCGAACACGCGCGAGTTCCAGCGCGATCCCTGCGGTCACGCGGAACTGCTTGCGATTCGCGAGGCAGCTCGCACGCTCGGCGACTGGCGATTGAGCGATTGCTCGCTCGTCGTCACGCTCGAGCCCTGTCCGATGTGCGCCGGGGCCATCGTCAACTCTCGCGTCGGACGTGTGCTCTACGGCGCGACCGATCCGAAGGCTGGGGCTTGCGAGTCGCTCTACCGCATCACCAGCGACGAGCGCCTCAATCACCGACCCGTCATGTACTCGGGGTTGATGGCCGATCGCTGCGCCGAAGTGCTGCGGGAGTTCTTCCGCAAGCTTCGCAAGGAGCGGCGCGAGCAGCGCCGCTCGGCGTGACCACCCCATAACCTCGAGTTTGACCCACGGAATGTTCTCGCTTCCTCGCGCCCAGCACGCGCAGACGGAACAGAGACCTACGTTCTGCGAACTCTTCGTGGAAGCACTTTGTGTTCGTCTGAGAGGAATCGCACTTTCTCCGTGACGCTCGTCGCTCGGCAGACCAACTGCCGCGAGACGCTCGTCTGCAAGGAGGCTGGGAATGCTGTGGCACGCGCTCAACGGGTTGGTGACGCGCAGCGCCGCCGATCGTGCGGCGCGATGCGGCGGTGTCGCCGCATCCATACTGCTTCTGGGCGCATCGTCGCTCGCGGAAACCGAGAAGCGCGAGGTCGTTTCGACAGCTTCCGTCGAAGCCGGTATTCCACTCGACAGCGCGCGTTTCGACTGCAACGGCGAAAGGGTATTGCGTGGCGTGTTCGCGGGCAATCTCACCATCGACGCGCTGTCGATGGGAGAGGGAACGTTCACTCGCGAGGAGAGCCAACTGCACCCCATCGCCACCGTGCGCGTCTGGGCGCAGCGTCCCGGTGAAGCATGGCGTCTGCTGTCGGACGAAGAGATCGCGAGCGGTCGCGCGACCGTGCGGATCATCGCGGCGCGCGACTTTCAACCGGCTCCAACCACTTCGCTCGACGTGCTGGGCGGACTCTCGGTCGCGACGATGCTGATCAACGACGGTCGCGAAGCCGTTCGAATCGACGCCCTGCTTCCGCTCGGTATCAACGACAACGCGGTCGGCGTCCCGGATCGCACACCGGAAGTGGTCCTCGTCGGCCCGCCTCCCAGCGGACCGGTCACGCTCGCGGCAATCATCGCAGGCGACATCGACGATCCGGTGCTCGCTGAAGGCGCGGCGATCGTGACCACGCAAGCGGTCGACGAGGGCCGAAGCGGCGTGGCGATGATTTGGGCGGGATCTGAGAGCGCGACTCCACTGGCGATGCTCGGCTTTGACCTGGACGACCTTGGTGTCCACGAAGGCGTTGCGCTGGGCTTTCGCATTGAAATCCCGCCGGGCATCACATTGACCTGCAAACTGCTCGGTCTCGGTGAGGCTGCCCTTTCGACACTCGCGAGGGCAGACGCGGCTTCCGACACCTTCGGAGATTTCGGCATGATCGGGAGCGGCGGAGGCGGTGGCTACGGAGGTGGTGGCTATGGCGGTGGCGGTTACGGCGGAGGCGGAGGACTATCGCTTCCTCCGTACCGTGTCGATCCGAGTCCGGGTTCCGGTCCCGGTGGCGGCGGTGGTGGTGGATATCAAGGTGGCGGCCAAGGCGGCGGATTTAATCGTGGTCCAGGCGGCCCCGGTGGTCCTGGTGGATTCAATCGTGGCCCCGGCGGTCCAGGCGGTCCTGGTGGCGGTCCTGGCGGTCCCGGTGGCGGTCCAGGCGGACCACGCTGATCATCGTCGGGTATAT
>JBBQCR010000545.1:0-1957 GCA_038318935.1 Phycisphaerales bacterium | reverse complement strand
ACAACGCCCGCACCCTGCGCCGCTAGTTCGAGCGCGATCCCGCGGCCGATGCCGCGTTGTCGAGCAGCGCCCGTCACAATGGCGACTTTGTCGGCGAGTGGTAAGACCACGAGTTACTCCTCCGAACCGTGCTAGCGAAGTTGACAGCCGCTGACGGCGCCGCGCTCAGAAGGCTGTCTGGTGCGTTTGTTGCGCTCCTGCGGAGGGCGCTTCGTCCGGATCGATGTGGATGGTGACGATCGCCCCCGGAATGATGGATTTGAGATCGGCGTCCAGGTGGTCCGTCAGGGCATGTGCATCGACTACCGTCAGTTGCGGATCGACGAGGACATGCAGGTCGATCTGAATCTCCCGGCCCGACTTACGGGTCCTCAGGTCGTGATAGCCACGCATTTGGTGGCTTTCATGTGCCAGACATTCGCGGATCTGCACCAGCGTCTCGTCGGGCAGCGCCGAGTCGATGAGTTCCTTCAATGCATCGCGCAGGATGTTCGACGCAATCCAGAGCAGGTATGCCGAAAGTAGCAGAGCAAAGATCGGGTCAAAGATGTGGTTACCGGTGATACCGACAAGCACAAGCGCCGCGCCGACAGCAACCGCCTGCACGACATTCGTCATCAGGTGGCGGGCGTCAGCAGCGATAGCAACGGAACCGCTCACGCGCGACGCGCGCAGCGAATAGCCCGCGACGGCGAGATTCACGACGGCTGCGATGCCCATCGTCACTAGTGATGGCGCGACATGGATCTCGACATCATCAGCGAGTGCGCGGCGGATTGCGGCGACGGCAATAAACACAGCGCCCCAGCCGATGAGCGCCGCCTGCGAAAGCGCAGCCAGGCTCTCGGCCTTACCGTGGCCGTATGGGTGGTCCTCGTCTGCCGGTTGCAGCGCCAACCGCACGGTGAAGAACGCGAGGCAGGATGCAAGCAGATCCTCCGCGCTATCGATGCCGTCGCCAAGTACGGCGATCGAACCGAACATCAGGCCTACAGTCAGCTTAAGCGCCATAAGCACTGCGTTCGACAGCACCGAAAGCGCGGCCGCGCGACTTGCGATGTCCGAACGCATGCCCGCCGGTTCGGTGTGAGCGCTCATGCCGAACATGGTACGGCAGGCGCGACGCTGGCGGCGTCTACTGCGCCGTGGTCCTCCCGACTCCGTCGAGAATCCGGCGCCCAAGTAGGGCTCGCGCTTCCGAATCGCGCATCACCGTTGGCACGACAACCGCCCGAACACCAGTTGCCGCAACCGCGGCCGCTTGTCCCGCGTCAGCCTCATCGATCACGAGCGTATCGATGAATTCGGCATAGATTGCCGCCACTCCTAGGACATCCACTGTGTGACCCAGTCCGGCCATCATCTCGCCGGCAGGCGGCTGCAGTGATTTGCCATCAATGATCGGGCTGACGGCAATCCGTCGTCCGTGCGACATCGCGATGGCGTCGCGAATACCAGGCACGGCGAGAATCGGCCCGATGCTGGCGATAGGGTTGCTGGGCGCGATGAGAATCGCGTCTGCCGCCACGATCGCGTCGATGACTCCCGGCGCGGGCTTCGCCGCCGCAGCGCCATCGAAGCGGACGGCGCGCACGACATCCTGCGCGTGCCGCTTCACGAGGTACTCCTGAAAGGCGAAAATCCCGGCATCAGTCTCGACGATCGTGCGGACGCGATCGTCGCTCATCGGCAGCAGGCCAATATCGACGCCGAGTCCGCGCGCGATATCGGCCATCGCCTCGGACAACGTCGCACCTTCCCCGAGCATCCGCGTGCGATGGATGTGCGTTGCGAGATCCTGATCCCCGATCTGGAACCATGCCTCATAGCCATAGCGCCGGATCGATTCGAGCCAGCGGAAGCTCTCGCCTCGAAAACCCCACCCGCGATCTTCGTCCACGACACGCGCGAGCGCATAGGTCACGATGTCGGGGTCGGGCGAAACGTAGAGCCCGTG
>JBBQCR010000544.1:0-2003 GCA_038318935.1 Phycisphaerales bacterium | reverse complement strand
GCTTTCAATCGGTCTGGGGTCGAAGACGCCGGTGGAGATCGTACGCGGGTACCGACTCCCGGCGCACGTCGATGAGCGCGCGCTCGTGTTCGCATCGTCGAACAGCGGCAACACGGAGGAGACGACGGCGGCATTCACCGAGGCGGTGGCCTCTGGCGCTCGATGCGTGGCAATAACGACGGGCGGACGACTGCGTGAAATCGCGCGGGAGCACGACGTCCCGGCACTCACATTCGAGTGGGCCGGCGAACCGCGATCGGCGCTGGGCTGGAGCTTCGCGACGCTGCTGGCGATTTGCGGGCGACTTGGACTCGTGCCTGATGCCGGAAGCGAGATCGATGCTGGGCTCGCGCACATGCGGGCGGTTGCGACTGCGCTGGGCCGCGACGTGCCGGAAGCGACGAATCCCGCGAAGGAGATGGCGAGAGCGTGGGTCGCGCACCTGCCGGTCGTCGTTGGCTCCGACGCGCTGACGCCGGTCGCTTATCGCTGGCGGACGCAGGTCAACGAGAACGGCAAGTCGTGGGCAATCGCCGACGAGTTGTCGGAACAGAATCACAACACACCGGTGGGGTACGGACTGCCGTCGGCCCTCGTGCCGCTACTGCGGGTGACGTTCCTGCGGCACGCGGCGGTGCATCCGCGCATTGCGTTGCGTATCGAACTGTCGCTCGAGCAGATGCGAGCGGCGGGAATCAACGCGAGCGTCCTTGATGTACCAGGCGCGACTGTGCTGCAGCAGATGTTGTGGGCAATCCAGTTCGGGGACTTCGCGAGCTACTACCTCGGCGTTCTCAACGGCGCCGATCCGTCTGAAGTGCGGGCGCTTGACTGGTTGAAGAACAATCTGTCGAAGCGATGACGTGACCGGCGCGGACTGAAGGTCTGCGCTACCGGGTAAGCGAGACGCCGCCAAAATCACTTAGAACCCTTGGACACAAAAAGACGGCACGAGAGCCGCCTTTCGTCATGCTCGGTGGCGGAGAGTGGTTAGCCGCCGGGGACGTTTGTTGTTGGCGACTGGATCAGCGTGTCGAAATCGACATCGTTCCCGAGGACGACGACGATGGTCGCGCCACCGGATGCGAGCGCGGCTTTCTCGGCGGCCGTAGCCGTGCGATACGCCGTTTCCTTCAACCCTAGCCAATTGGTCAGCAGAAAGCCGTTCTGCTCGTGCGTACCGTCGAGATCGATGATCTCGGTCTTCGTGTGAGCGGCGCCGTCCCAGACATTGGTCGGTGGAATGAGATCGGTGGCCGGATAGCCCTTGGACGCGATGAAATCGAGCACACGGCCCGCGAGGCCTTCGACTCCAGATCCATTCTGCACTTGCACGGTGACGGGTTCCGGCGTCGCCTGCGCGATGACGAGACCTGTCGGCGTTTCGGAGAAAACCGAGTCGACGATCTGCTTCACGAGATCCTTGTCGCCGATGAGCACCTGGGCGCCGGACGACGGTTCCGTATACGGCACCATCGCGGGGCCGAGGGAGACGGCGTGGATGTCGTCTTTCACTTCGTTCGCGGTGAGCGCGTAGTCACCGATCTGGAAGTCGCTGATGTCTGTTTTGATCGTGTCCTTGTATTCATCCCAGAGCGATGTCGCCTTCTTCGGATTGAGGACATCGAAGCTCTTGGCCTTGTCGATCGTCGCGAAGATAACGCGTTGCTGGCGCTGGATGCGGTCGAGGTCGTCGCTACTGAAGCGGATGCGGGAGTATGCCAGCGCGGTGACGCCATCCATGTGCTGGTTGCCGGGGTAAAAATGCTGCGGCAGGTAGTCGCCGGGCAGTTCGGTCTCGGAGTAGTAGGGGTCGTAGACCTCGTTGGGGATATCGACGTCGATGCCGCCGAGATCGTCGATGATCTTCTCGAAGCCCTTGAAGTCGATGAGGACGTACTTGTCGATGTGGATGTCGAAGTCGTTCTCCATCACCTGCTTCATCAGGCCGACGCCGCCGCCGTCGTCGCCGCGCAGTTCGCCCTCGACGTAGACGGTGTTGA
>JBBQCR010000543.1:0-2012 GCA_038318935.1 Phycisphaerales bacterium | reverse complement strand
TCACGCTGAAGCCGGAGCTTGCACAGCAGTTGCCGCAGGGCGGTGGCCTGCTGTTCGTGGCCGGCGACCGCCTTCGCTACCTGGCTCCACAGGCCGCTGGCAACTACTCCGCGGTCTACACGATCGCCGGACCGGACGGCCAGACCGCTCAGGCTCGCGTCAGCATCGCCGTGCGAGAAGTCGACCTCGCCACCAACAACGCCCCTACTCCCACGCGGGTGGTCGCGCGCGTGCTGGCCGGCGAGACCGTCAAGATCGAGATCCCGCTGTCGGGGACCGACCCCGACGGCGATTCGGTGCAGCTGATCGGCATCGCCAGCAACCCGGAGAAGGGTTCGGTGCTCGAGGTTGGTCCCGGCTACATCGTCTACAAGGCCGGCAGCTATTCCACCGGCACCGACACCTTCGACTACAGCGTCACCGACGCGCTCGGCGCCCGAGCAGAGGGTGTGGTGCGGGTTGGCATCTCGGCGCCGCTGGCTGGCGCACGCAACCCGGTCGCGAACGCCGACCAGGTGACCGTGCGTCCGGGGCGCAGCATTTCGGTGCAGGTGTTGGCGAATGACTCCGACCCCGACGGCAGTCCGCTGACCGTCACTACCGCTACCCCGAACACGGCCGATACGACGGCAATCATCGAAGACGAGAGCATCGTCACCATTACCCCGCCGAACATGCCGGGCGACTACTCGGTGATTTACACGATCCAGAACGATTCCGGCGGAACCAGCCAGGCCTTCATCTACGTCAAGGTCGACGCTGACGCCCCACTGGGTTACCCCGTCGCGCAGGACACCGTGCTTGCGGTGAGCGACGTGCTCGATCAGAACACCGTCGACGTGGCCGTGCTCAACAACGTGTTCTTCCCGGACGGCGACTCCAGTGAACTCGGTGTTGCGCTCGTGCAGGGCTACGCGTCATCGGCGCAGGTGCTGGCGAACAAGCGGATTCGCGTCACCATCGGCGCGAAGAGCCAGATCATCCCGTTCTCGGTCTCGCATCCCGACGACGACAACATCCGTTCGTACGCCTTCATCTGGGTTCCCGGATATGACGATGCGCTGCCGCAACTGGATCGGACAGCGCCGGCGCTGAGGGTCAACAGCGAGGCCACCCTTCGCATCGACCTCAACGACTACGTAGTGGCGTTGGGAGGCAACCGCGTGCGGCTGGCGGACACCAGTACCGTGCGGGCAACGCACGCCAATGGCGCGAACCTGGTCCTCGACGAGTTCACGCTCGAGTACACCTCGGCTGATCAGTACTTCGGCCCGGCCTCGATCACTTTCGAGGTCACCGATGGCTCGTCGGCGACCGACCCGAACGGGCACACCGCGATCCTGACCCTGCCGATCGATGTGCAGCCACGCGACAACCAACCGCCCGCCTTCAACGGTGGCACCGTCAACTTCGAGCCGGGTGAGCAGAAGGAGCTCGACCTCGTGCGGCTCACCAACTACCCCTACGACAACGACCTCAACGAGCTCGTGTACTCGGTGTTGCAGCCCCTCCCCGTAGGTTTCACCTACGAACTCAACGGCCAGCGCCTGGTCCTGACCGCCAACCCGACCGCCATCACCGGATCCAGCACCTCGATCGGGCTCGCGGTGCGTGACTCGATCAACGACGGCCAAGCTGGCACGATCACGCTGCAGGTCGTGCCATCGACGCGTCCGCTGGCAGCTCCGATCGCCGACCGTGCTGTCACCGAACGCGGTAAGACGACCTCTGTCGATGTGCTCACCAACGACCAGGCAAACAATCCGTTCCCCGAGACCCCTTTGCGCGTTATCGCGATCCGGGGGTTGGGTGGCGGCGCGGTTCCGGCTGGCATGGTCATCACCCCGAGCGCCGACAACTCCCAGCTGAGCGTGACGGTGGGCGCCGGAGTTGCGGCAACCGACATCAATCTTCAATACGAGGTGGCTGACGCGACGAACGACCCGAACCGCTACGTGTGGGGCAACGTGACGATCTCTGTGCAGGATGTGCCGGACCCGGTCACCAACGTC
>JBBQCR010000542.1:0-2020 GCA_038318935.1 Phycisphaerales bacterium | reverse complement strand
GGTCGGGGCATCAACCCGTGAGCGGTGTTGCGTGTCGCGTTCGCGCCGTCGATGACGCTGATTTCGGTGCCATCGCCGAGCTGACGAACATCTACATCAACACGACAGCAGTGCATTTCGGCTACGAGCCGGTGAGCGGCGACGAGCTGCGCGACGCGTGGTGGTCCAAGCGCGAACGATTTCCATTCCTTGTCGCCCTTGACGAAAACGACAACTTCCTGGGATACGCCAAGTCTGGTGCGTGGCGAGAGCGCGCTGCGTACCAGTGGACAGCCGAGACCGGCGTCTACGTCGCCGAACGTGCCCACGGCCACGGCGTCGGGACGGCGCTCTACGTCGCCCTCATCGATCAGTGCTACGAGCGAGGATTCCATTCACTCGTCGGAGGGATCACGCTGCCTAACGACGCATCCGTCCGGCTTCACGAGCGAGTCGGCTTCCAGCGCGTCGCGACCTTCGCCCATGCGGGCTGGAAATTCGGCGCGTGGCACGACGTCGCATTCTTTCAGCTCATGCTGCGCGACGCCGAACACATACCCAACGGCATGCCCTGATCTAAGACAGTCGCTCGTCAGAGCGCCGTGATCTTGATCATCTTCGGGGCCTTGCTCTTGGGAGTGCCACCAGAATCAATCGGAGTCTCGGCGATCTTCTTCACCGCGTCCATACCGCTGGTGACCTTGCCAAACGCCGTGTACTGGTTGTCGAGGTGCTTACAGCTTTCGCGGGTCAGGCAGACAAAGAACTGGCTGCCCGCGCTGTCGGGATGCGCCGAGCGAGCAGCGGAGAGGACACCCGGCTCGTGCTTGCGATCGTTGAACTCGGCCTTCACAGTCCAACCGGGACCGCCGGTGCCGTCGCCGCGCGGGCATCCGCCCTGGATGACGAAGCCGGGGATGATCCGGTGAAAGGTGAGTCCGTCGTAGTAGCCCTTGCGAGCGAGCTTCAGGAAGTTCTCCGCGTGTTGCGGCGCGACGTCGTTCCAGAGCTCTACGGTAATGGTTCCCTGCTCGGTCTCGATGGTGGCGGTTGGGTAGGAGGTGCTCATGCGGCCGCGAGTGTAGCAGTCGCTGCGGCCTCGATCTCGGCACGTCGTCGCCGAATCCAGATCGCGAGCAGGACTCCGACGATCGCCGTGCAGCCCGCGATCACCAGAAAGATTCGGTCGCTCGGCATTGACAGCCAGCGCAGTCCCGCAAAGAGCAGCGATCCGACGCCGCCCATGACGAAGGACATCGCGTTGGCGGTGCCGAGAAATCGCCCGCGCTCGTCGTCGGGTGCGAGGGCTTGGAGCATCGACTGAAGAGGAATGATGTAGAAGCCGGCGACGATCCCCATCAGCGCCAGCAGTCCACCGATGAGCCACGCAGAGTGCGGCGCGAGCCCGAGCAGGACAAACGACAGGGTGAGTCCCGCAGCGCCCAACGGAACGAGTTCCGGTCGCAGTCGCTTGCCCGAAGACCATGCAGCAGCGACGCAGCCGATGCCGATCGCGAGTGCCATCACGGCCATTAGGTAGCTCGCTTCTTCCTCAGTGATGCCGAGAATGCTCGGATAGTCCGGCAGGATGAGGAGCACTGTTGCAGCGAGGAAATAGAAGAAAGTCCATGCCAGCGCGATCACCAGGAGCGGACCGTGCGCCATGTGCCGCAGCGTCTGCCAATACGTCGAAAAGGGATTCGGATCGAGCGGCAAACCCGGACGTTGGGCGGGCAATCGCGGCAGCGTCAGGCAGGTCAGCAGTCCGCCGATGACGAATGCCATCATCGTGAGTCCTGGCAGCCAGTATCCAAACGGATCGCCGCCTTCGTGGGCGATGCGAAATCGTTGCGCGACGATTCCGGCAACGACCGTCCCGCTGATCACCGCGACATTGGTCGCCATGTTCACGATCGCGTTGGCGCGGCCAAGCTGATCGCGATCCACCAACTCAGCAATCATGCCGTACTTCACCGGACCGAAGAAGCTCGACACGATCGCGAAAGCTACCAGCGAGCCGATGGCCATGGTGGAACTATCA
>JBBQCR010000541.1:0-2021 GCA_038318935.1 Phycisphaerales bacterium | reverse complement strand
GGAGCTTCGGGCGACCGCCCGCGAGACCGGACGAACCGAAATCGGCGCGCTCCTGGCCGAGCGAGCCCTCGAAGACGAGACCGCAACCCGACCGAGCGGACTCGTTCGCATCAGCGACATCGTCGAGCGGGTCGCCGCCCGGCTCGGGGTGGAGCGCGAGGACGTCCTCGGTTCGGGTCGACACCGCCGCGTGGTCCTCGCCCGCAGCCTGGTGGTCCACCTCGCCCGGGAGTTGACCACCCAGAGTTACCCGGAGATTGCTCGGGCTCTTGGGCGCGACACACACTCGACCGCGCACACCGCGGCCAAGCGGATCGAACAGATGCTCGCTGGCGGTGACCGGGTGGAGACCGGCGACGTCACGCTCGCCGGGCCGGATGGGTTGACGCCGCTCAAGGAGTTGCTGGCCCAACTGCGGCACGACATCGTGCGCGCGGCCCCCCGGGTCTGACCGCCCGGGAGTGCACAGTCCCTTCTTTTATCTCCGGCTGCTGCCGCGGGCCGTTGTGGACGCCGGGCAGACGAACGCTCAGCGTCGACGATCGTGTCCAATCCCAACGGTTGAGCCGAGCATCGTCGGTACACTCCCGCTGGCATGCACCGCATCGTTCAGCTCCTCACGAGTCGTCAGCAACCGATGGAACGGCACAACCAAACGAACCGAGGAGTTCGGGGCACATCGCACCGCTTTGGCACCGCTGCCGTCGGGCTGATCTCGTGCGCGATACCAGTCTTCGCGTTCCCAGTCTTCGCGCTCCCAGTCTTCGCGCTCCCAGTCTTTGTTGCTGCCCTCTGCACAAACACATCGGCGAGCGCGCAGTCGACGCCTCCCAAGACCGGCTACGAGAAGCCGACCGCCTGGGACGCGTCGATCCGTGCGCTGCGAGAAGCCACCCGCTACAACCCCGACGGCTCGTATCACCCGCTGCTGGTCTCGTTGCGACAGCTCCGGGATCCTGCGCTGCGGCCGCTCTTCCAGTCGCTGGTGCAGGGCGAGCACTGGTCTATTCAGGTCGACGGAATCCTCGGCCTCGCCGAACTCGATCCGAAGAACGTCATCGATCCATTTCTCTTCGCCCAATTGAAGGGCGATGACGATCGTTCAACCGCCATCGCTGCGGCGATCGGACTCGAACTGATCGGTTCCGAACAGGCCCTGGCCATGTTGGCCTGGGACGATCTGCAGCCGCGCGATCGTGTGCTGTTGATGTCCGAACTGCATCATCACGGCGGCGAGGTAGACGTTGCGAAACTCACGGCGCTTTCCCAGCACCGCAATGACGAAGTCGCGGGATTGGCGTCGATGCTGCTCGCCACCGTGCAGAACGAACAAACCGCAGTCGAAGCGTTCAAGACCCGCTTCGGTGCGTTGTCGGCCAAGGAGCGGGCTTCGATCTATTCCAGTCTTTCGACGGCTGCGCAGCGATTTCGTCTGCTCTCCGCGGTGCCGTTTCTCTCCGGACAATTGAAGGACGCGTCGCTGCCGTCGGATGCCCGCGCCGCGGGAATCGCCGCAGTGCTGACCCTCAAGCCCGAGGAAGGCTACGCCGCTTGGAAGACGGCGGTCGAGATGGACGCGTCGCAATCCAATCGCGTGCGCCTCGCCCTGGTGCTGCTCGCCGCCGACACCACGTTGCCCAAAGGGGCTGGTGCTCCGATTCGGGCCGTCGCAAGCGGCGCCGACCCCGCCTCGCTCGATCCACTCCTGGGGAAACTTGCCGACGCGATTGACTCGATGGCCGGTACCGGTGATCCGACGAAAGCGTTTCCGGCACTGGTCGCGACCAAGCACCGACAATCCCTCTTCGCGGTGTTAGAGAGCGTCAAACATCTCGACTCCGCGGCGCAGCGGGCCACCTACGAGGCGTTCATTGACCTCATCGCCGGAAAGGAACGCCGCGAGTTGTCTCCGGCGATTCTCGAACTGACAATTGAAGCGGCGTCAAGGCTGGGAACCCTCGACGCCGCGGCGATCGCTGCGCGACTGAAGTCCGCAACCGACGACGAGCCGCTGCAGGATC
>JBBQCR010000540.1:0-2023 GCA_038318935.1 Phycisphaerales bacterium | reverse complement strand
TTGCGTAGCGACTCCAGGAACCGCACCACCGACGCGCTGTCACCGCCCAGCCGGGCGCGCCGCAGCTCGCCTGTCTCGGAGTCGATCGCTGCGGCGTGCACGCTGCGAGCGTGGACGTCCAGCCCCACCCATGTCATCGTCAGCACCATCCGGCCGGGCCCTCCACTGGCTGCGGTCAGCCGGAGCTCATCTCCGGCCAGACAAACCCGCGACACTCCACGGTGAGGACCCGACCGGACACCCTCACCTCGCCGCGGCCCTTCAAGCCATAGGGTCTAGCGATAGCGTCCAGGGAGGTTGTTCACTGGGAGGGGCTGCCCGGTCATCGTGTGGGTGCTTAACGTCCATGCGAGCAAGGACCTCCTCCCGCTCGAAGTGAACCAATGCTCCAGTCCCTATCCGTGCGATCGTCAGGTGACCCGATGCGAAAAGCGCTTCGCGCTGCGCGATCCCGACGACTCGTTGGTTGTCAGGCTCCAGGTTCGAGAGCCGGAACGGCGGGCGGATGGCTCACGCGAACTGCTGCGTACACTTGCGTAGAATCGATTGTTCAAGGATGTCAGCGAAGCGAGTGGCGCGATTGTGAGCTACGCCTCGGGCTACCCGGACGACGTTGTCGACGCGATTCTCGGTCGCACGTCGTGAGCAGAGTCTTGCTGACGGGCCTGTCCGCGACCGGCAAGTCGACGCTGGTCGAGGCGCTCGCGGCGCGCGGGCATCGCGCCGTCGACCTCGACACCGACGAGTACTCGGCGTGGGTCGACATCGCCGGCGACGACGGCGTCCAGCCCGGTCGCGACTGGGTGTGGCGCGAGGAACGTGTCAACGCGCTGCTCGACGTCCACGGCGACTTGATCGCGGCCGGTTGCGCCGCGAACATGACCACATTGGTCCCGCGGTTCGACCACGTGGTGCTGCTCACAGTTCCGCGCGACGTCATGGCCCTCCGTCTTGCGGAGCGAACGACGAACGACTACGGCAAGCGACCCGGCGAGGCGGAGCGCGCGCTTGGGCTGATTGAGACAATCGAGCCGCTCCTGCGGCGCATTGCGACTGTCGAGGTTGACACGGCGGCGGCGCTAGCCGAGGTCGTGGCAGAGATCGAGCTGCAGATCCGTCACGGGCCGTCGTAGGAAGGCGCGGCTGTGAATAGACGATGCGCGAAGCAGAGTGGGGAGCCGCCACACCGCTTCGCCGGCCGCACCAAAGCTAGAAGTGCTTCAGATGCGCCGCCGGCCGAAGCAAAAGTGCCAGGAATGCCCGAGTCCCCGTGCTCCGCGCCTCGTGGCGGTAGAGACAAGGCGAAATCCTCGTACCCCACACGACGCGTCAGGGAGAAAGGAAGAAGGTGTCCGAACGCCGCACCTCGGTCCTGACCCACCGGATGCGGCACTCGACGACCAGGGAACATGCTCTTCGCACCCATGAACTCCAGCGTGTACCGCGTGGGCTCGCGCGGCGATCGGGAATCGGACGCGTAGGATTCGAGGATGGAGGACGCGCCGAAAGTTCGGTGGGAGGCGTCGCTGCAGTACGCGGCATTCGTCGATCTGACTGCCGGAACAGCTTCGATCGTCTCATCGCAAATCGTCGATGAGGCGCGGGGCTTCACTCGTGGAGCTATCGCTGTTGTCGTTGATGACTCCGGCACCTTTTGCGACCTAGAGGCGCTCGCTGTCACCTTGGCAGGCGAGACTGCGGGCGGAACGCCGACCGGCAGCGAGCCGTCGGTGGCAGACTCGGTCGTCGTATTGCCGAGCGCACCGGCGACCGGCACCTTCGACGGAACCTGGCTCGTCCTGGCGTTCGGGTTCAGCGAGGCTGGCATCTGGCGCCGCGTTGGCCGCACCGGCCTCTTTCTTCGTGTGCTGAACGGATCGCTGGAAGCGGTCGCCCAACGACCGGCGCTCGACTCCGACGGCAAGTTGGAGGCAAAATGGCTGGACTCGGCGCATCGCACGGCTTCACGAGGGCCGGGACGAACGTATCCGAGGAGAGCGCGGCCCTCCAAGAGATCCACGAT
>JBBQCR010000539.1:0-2027 GCA_038318935.1 Phycisphaerales bacterium | reverse complement strand
CCTTGCGCGCGGCTCTTCCGACATCGCCGTCGGCGACCACCGAAAACTGGTCGAGCAGATCGATGGTCTGCTTGGTCCAGCGCACGAAGTCGCCAGCAGCCATGTCGGCATCCCGTAGCACGGCATCCAGGCCGGTTCCGTTTGCCCAGCGGTACATGGCCAACGCGAGCCCGGTAGACAGGGGTTGGCTGCCGGACAGCTTGTTCTCACGTTCGATGTCGTCGAGCGTGCTCCACAGGTCACCGGTGCGATCGAGCGCCTCGCGGAACGCACCGCGGGGCAGGTGTCGATCGCCGGGATAGTTCTCTTCCCGCCGGGCTTCGTAGACGAGTGTGGTTGCCATGGCGGCAAGCGATGCGGGGTCCAGATCGCGCCACAACCCGCGGCGCAGTGACTCCGCGACCAGAAGGTCTCGTTCGCCGTAGATGCGCCGGAGCATCCGACCGTAGGTGCTGAGTAACAGTTCGCCGTTGTCGCCGGGCACGAGGTACTCCAGCGAAACCAGCACGTCGGTCACGCGGTCGAAAATCTTCGCGACCGCACCCGTGCGGCTGCGAATCTGCACCGAGATCTGATCGGTTTCGCGTTTGAGTTTGAACCAGCGCTCGGCCCACCGGGCGTGCGATTCTCGTTCGGGGCATGCGTGGCAGGGATGTTGCTTCATTTGCCGACGCAGATCGGTCAACTGGCGTTGCCGTTTGTCGCGCTCGGCACGACTGGCGGAGTTCGAGACGCCCTTGCGCTCGAGGTCGGTCAACTCACGTCGGATGGTCGAATAGTCGCGAAAGTCCCCGAGGTGGCAGGTCATGGACGTTGCGTAGCCCGCAAGCGATTGCTCTTGGGAGCGAACCTTTCTGGCAAGGTCGACGACCGCCCGGTCGGCCTGGAACTGTGCGAAGCTCGATTCCAATATCTCGCGGGTGCGGCCCCGCCCAAACTGCTCGATGAGGTTGACCGCCATGTTGTAGGTCGGCTTGAAGCTGGAGTTGAGCGGGTAGGTGCGGCGGCTGGCAAGGGACGCGACCGCCTGCGGGTCGAGACCGTCAACCCACTGAATGACGGAATGACCCTCGACGTCGATGCCCCGCCGACCCGCGCGGCCGGTCAGTTGGGTGTACTCCCCCGGCGTGATCGGCACTCGCGCCTCACCGTTGAACTTCTCGAGCTTCTCGAGCACGACGGTGCGAGCCGGCATGTTGATTCCGAGAGCCAGCGTTTCTGTTGCAAAAACGGCTTTGACCAGCTTTTTCTGGAACAGTTCTTCCACGACTTCTTTGAAGGCCGGCAGGAGACCCGCGTGATGAGCGGCTACTCCGCGCTCGAGCCCCGAGAGCCAGTCCCAGTAGCCGAGGACTGCGAGATCCTCATCAAGTAGGGTGCGGCAGCGGTCCTCCACGATCGCCCGAATCTCGTCGCGCTCCTGCACGGTGGTGAGTCGGATGCCTGCCCGAAGTACCTTGGCGACGGCCTGGTCGCATCCGACCCGGCTGAACACGAAGAAGATCGCGGGCAGCAGGTTCTTGCTGTCCAACAGCTTCACCACATCCGGGCGGTCCATTCGCAGGTTCTCGGGACGTCCGCCGCGTGAATGGTAGCGGCCGACATCCTTCATCTGGCGGGAGCCCAGGGTTCGGCCGCCGTAGCGTGCCATCTGAACCAGTTCGGGATTGACCCTGTGTGTGGCGGCCAGCCCTGATGAGTCGAACAGATCGATGAGCCTCGTGCGCATCAGGATGTGCTGGTCAAGCGGAACTGGTCGCTCCTCCGACACAATCACCTCAGTATCGCCGCGCACCGCCTGCAGCCAGTCTCCGAACTCTTCGGCGTTGGAGACGGTCGCGCTCAGCGACACCATTCGAACGCTTTGCGGAAGGTGGATGATGACTTCCTCCCACACCGCACCACGGAACCGATCGGCAAGAAAGTGCACCTCGTCCATGACGACGCAGGCAAGGTTCTTGAGGAGATCCGAATCCGCATAGAGCATATTGCGCAGAACTTCGGTGGTCATCACCACGATGCGCGCG
>JBBQCR010000538.1:0-2033 GCA_038318935.1 Phycisphaerales bacterium | reverse complement strand
AGTGCGCTCGTGTTCTCCACGATCTCGTACACCCTCGCCACGATGGGCGCGTTTGCTGTGCTCATCACGATCAACGACGGACGCGACCGCTCGCCCATGATCGAAGACCTGAACGGTCTGTGGCTGGTTCGGCCCTGGCTCAGCATTGCCATGGCCGTCTTCTTCCTCGCGTTCCTCGGCATGCCCCTCGTGGGCGGCATGGGCTTCTTCGCCAAGTGGTACCTGTTGCAGGCGGCGCTGCAGGGCACGACACCGCAGACGATGCTGGCCATCGTGCTCGTCCTCAGCAGTGTCGTATCGGCGGCGTACTATCTGTCCGTCATCTCGTCGATGTTCATGCGGCCACGGCCGGACGGCGCACCCGTCCCGTCCAGTGCGCCGCTGACGCAATCGCTCATCGCCTTGGCTGCGGTCGCCATCCTCGCGCTCGGCGTCTATCCCACGCCCGTCGCCCGACTGGCGCGCCGCGCCATGCCGCAGAGTGTCGCCGAGACGGTTCGGCAACCGACGGTGCCTCGTGGCAATCGTGTTCCGATCAATACGGCGAGTACACTTCGCTGATTGTGTGCGCGGCCGCGACGCAGCAGCGACGCCGCCGTCACCACTTCGCCCACCTGTGTGTCTCTGACATGGCCATCAGCAAGACGATCTTTCGACAGTACGACGTTCGCGGCATCGTGGGCACCGACCTCACCGACGAGGTGGCCTACGGGATCGGTCGCGGCTACGCGGCATATCTGGCCGGCAAGGGCATTCGCGGCGCCGTAGCCGTGGGGCGAGACAATCGCCCGAGTGGCGACGCACTGCGCGACGCGCTCGTGCGCGGCCTCACCGAGTGCGGCGTCGACGTGGTCGATGTCGGTGTCGTGCCGACGCCGCTGCTGTACTGGACGCTCCACCATGAGCCCGTCGTGGGAGGCATCCAGATCACCGGCTCGCACAACCCGCCGGAATACAACGGCTTCAAGATGTGCATCGGCACGGGGTCGTTGCATGGGGCAGAGATTCAGGCGTTGTACGCGCTCATCGTCGACGGTCAGTTTCCAGGCGGACGCGGCGAGGTGCGGCACGTCGAAGTGATCGACCGGTACGTGGCCGACATCGCACAGCGCATCGGGCCGTTGACGCATCGCGACGGTACGCCGTTGCGAGTGGTGTACGACTGCGGTAACGGGGCCGGCGCGGTGGTGGCGCCGCAACTCATGCGCGCCCTCGGTGTGGACGGCATCGCACTCTTCGCCGAAAGCGACGGCACGTTTCCCAATCATCACCCCGATCCGACCGTTCCGGAGAACCTTGTCGACCTCATCGACACGGTAAAGCGCGAGGGCGCGGAGCTTGGGGTCGCCTTCGACGGCGATGCCGACCGCATCGGTGTGGTGGACGCCAACGGAACGATCATCTGGGGCGACCATATCCTCATCCTGTACGCGCGGGACGTGCTGGCGCGCACGGGCAGGGGACAGCCGATCATCTTCGACGTCAAATGCTCGCAGGCGTTGTCGGATGAGATCGAGAAGGCCGGCGGTGTGCCGGTGATGTGGAAGACGGGGCACTCGCTCATCAAGGACAAGATGAAGGAGACGCATGCACCCATCGCCGGCGAAATGTCGGGGCACATGTTCTTCACCGAAGGCTTCTACGGCCACGACGATGCCTTGTACGGTGCGGCGCGCCTGATGCGCATCATCGCCGATGCCGGCCGACGGCTGGACGAGCTGCTTGCCGACGTGCCGCCCTTCGTGTCCACGCCGGAAATCCGCATCGACACCGATGAGGAGAGCAAGTTCGCCATCATGGAACGGGCGATCGCGCACTTTTCGTCCACGCACGATGTCATCGATGTGGACGGCGTGCGCGTCCTGTTCGGCGATGGATGGGGCCTCATCCGCGCGTCGAATACCCAGCCCATTCTCGTCACACGCTACGAGGCACGCTCCGCTGAGCGTCTCGCCGAGATTCGCAGCGAGATGGAAGGCTGGATTCGGGCGCAGGGCGTCGCGCTCTGACGTGACCGGGCGCCGCGTTCTGGC
>JBBQCR010000537.1:0-2065 GCA_038318935.1 Phycisphaerales bacterium | reverse complement strand
CACATCTTCAGCAGCGGATACGACGGACATTATCGCCTCCCGTTCGGCATCAGCAGCGAGCCTCCCGGTGGCGGCGCGCTCGTCTCGAACTGCTCGCAGTGCGGCGACGCGGACGATGAGTCGGTGCCGTTGCTGGCCGTGACTGCGGCGATTGCGCGTCAAGCGTTTGTGTGGTTCTCGGGCGAGGGGGTGATCATCCACAACGGGCTCAAGGGCGAGCCGGGTTTCTGGACGACGCCCAAGACGATGGCCCTCCTGCCCAAGAACATGATGGCGTGGCCGAGCATCTACCACGCGGGAAAGCCAGACGCGATTCTCGGCCCCGTCAGCGCTGGCCGCGACGTGATCCGCACGGACTGTCGGGAAGGCGACGGGCAGGCTGTCTGTGCCGTCTACGGGCCGGCGGGTGACTACAGCCTCCCCGTGAAGCGCGGCTTCGTCGGCCGCCTCTGCAACCCAGGCGACGGCGTGTGTGCCGACGTGGACGTGCGCGCAGGTCAGACACTCCAGGTCGCGTTCCACCGTGGCCGCGTGCTTCTCGTCTCCAGCTTTCACTAGGAAGAGACCCCAATGAATATTTCACCGAAGTGGTGGCAGGGCGTGATCGGCGCGGCGATCAACAGCAGCGCGACGACGCTAGCGAACGTGCTCGTGGACCCAGGCACCTTCAACCTGTTCACGTCTGACGGGGCCTGGAACGTGGGCAAGACGGCGTTCGTCGCGGCCGTGCTCGGCGCGATCCTCTACCTGAAGGAACACAAGCCGTGGGATGATGGCTTTGGTCAGACGATTAAGCTGGCGACCATCGCGTTCCTCGTCACGAACGCGCTGCTCTTTACGATGGGCTGCGCGGGGATGACAGCGGCGTGGAAGCCGGTCGAGAATCCGAATCTGCAGGTCGAGGGCCAGATTGCGGCACGCGGGACGCAGCTTGTCGCCATGATCACGGCCGCGCAAACGACGATTCGTCCGATGGTCGAAACGAACGTGCTCACGACGAACGAGGGCCTCTCGGTGGCGCGGGTGTTTACGTATGTGTTCGCGGGTGCCGAGCGCCTGGTGAAACTGCTCGAGATCGCGGACCGCACGCGCGATCTCGTGGAGCGTGTGGCCATTCTTCGCGACGTAGCAAGTCAGACTCGGGCTATGCTGCGGTCACTGACGCGGGCCTCGCGCGATGTGGCGAACCCGGTGGCGCGCATGGCGGTCGATGATGTCGTCGGCACCGTGACGGACGCCATGACCGACATGCTGATTCAGACGGGAGCTACTCGATGAGCGCACTCCTGATTGCGTTGGGCGCACGCGCCCTGAAGTTCATCGTCGCGTCGCCGACGTTGATCGCGAAGTTCGGCGCGGCGGTGAAGCAGGCGAAGGCCGAATCCCCGAGCGATGCAATGTTGCAGTCCCTGCCAGACGACGAGGCGGCGATCCGGATGTTCGCCGAGGCGGTGGCACGCGGCGAGCGTGAGAACGCCGATCTGGTCGCGTGGCTGGAACAGCGCAAGCGCGACGAGGACGCGGCGAAGTAAGTGAGCGAAGGTCTGAGCGCGTCCGAACGCGAGAGCCTGCGCGCGATCCTACAGACGATCCGATCGAATGACGCATTCCTACGGCATTGTGGGGCGGTGGCGACGCCGCTCGGCAATCACCGCTACGCGTGCGCGACCTGTCACGAGACGTTCGAGTTTCGAGCCACGACGCTCGGCCACGCGGACACCGGCAAAAAGAAACAGCGGCCGAAGCCGAAGCCATGATCGCGCCCGTCTCGAGTGGAGCCATCTTCGACGCGTTACACCCCGAGGACTTTCGCTATGTGCTATGGCGAAACTTCGTGGAGACGCCTGTCGATCCGTGCTTGTTTGTCATGTTGAACCCGTCCACGGCGACCGAGACCGTGGACGACCCGACGATCCGTCGGTGTCAGGGGTTCGCTCGGCTCTGGGGATTCGACGCGTGTCGCGTGGTGAACATCTTCGCGTTCCGCTCGACCAACCCGCGCGTGTTGCCGCGTTTGCCTGACCCGATTGGTCCGAAGAATAACGCCTTTATCGAGGCGGAAGCG
>JBBQCR010000536.1:0-2079 GCA_038318935.1 Phycisphaerales bacterium | reverse complement strand
TGAAATCCGGGCAGAAGGCCGAGCCGAAGGCGCTTCCGGCGGATGAGCTCAGACCGCAGTCGCGTCCTTCGACTTCGACGTCCGCCGCAGATCGTCCGGGTGGAAGAGCCGTTCGTTCCGCTCGTCGATCTCGATGAGGTCGACGAGCGCTGGAAGAGGCTCGTCGCCGCCAATCCCCGGTACTTCGACGGCCCGTTGCTGCATGTCCTGGGCGTGCATCGCAACGGTCACGGCGGCGTGACGGTGCATGCTGCCGAGACCTCGTACCGGTTCTACGCCGTGCAGCGCCTGCACTTCGACTGCGGCGTGCGACCCCTCGGAGCAAAAGGCATCTGTCGCTACGACGGACGCTATCTGATGGCCCGCCGCTCGGATGCCGTTGCGTACTACCCCGGTGAGTGGGAGTTCGCGCCCGGCGGAGGCGTCGAGCCCAACGACGACGCGGCCGGGTGCGTCTTGCGCGAGTTGCGAGAAGAGACCGACTTCGAGCCTTCGTCGCCGCCGATCGCCGTCGCGATGCTCTACGACCCCGGAGCGTGCTCGTGGGAAGTCGTGCATCGCATCGATGTGCAACCATCAAAGTGCGCTGACGCGACGCATGCCTGGGAACACACGCATCGAGCGCTCATCACGCCACCAGACTGGCCCGAGCCGCTGTGTGCGGTTGCCCGGGTGATGCTCACGTTGCTCTGATCAATTGATGACCGGCGCTCAGGAAGATTTCGCGTCGTTGAGCACGCGCCGACACTCGCTCACGAGCGTGTCGAGCCGAAAGGGCTTCCGCAGCGTCCGGCAAGGTGCAAGGGCTCCGTCGGGTTCGGAAACGCCTCCGGTGACGAAGAGGCACGGCACCCGGCAGCCACACGCGCGAAGCCGCTCCAGGCATGCGATGCCGCTCAGTTCAGGCAAATCGATGTCCATGACCAAGAGGTCGATCGGCAGGGGGCCATTGACGATGATTGATTCGACGTCCAAAGCGTTCTCGCGAGCCACGACATCGATGTCAAGAGCCGCGAATGCCGCGACCAGCACATCGCGCACCGCAGGATCGTCCTCGATCACGAGCACGTGGCCGATCTCCGAGAGTCGCTCCTCGCCGGAGGCCGCAACGGAGTCCGCCTGCTCCTCACTCGCCGTGTGCGTCGAAAGAATGTCGCCGTCTTCGCCACACAGCGGAAGCCACACCGACACCCGCAAGCCGCCCAGCGACGGCGATCGATCGAGCCGCAGTCGGCCGCCGGCCTCGGCGGCGACCCGCTGACAGATCGCAAGCCCGAGTCCGGTTCCGGCAGTGCCCTTGGTCGTGAAGTAAGGCTTCAAGGCTTGGTTGCGCAACTCCTCGGGAATGCCGGGTCCGCTGTCCTCGACGACGATGACTGCCGAGGGGCCGATGTCGGCGGTCCGGTCGACGCGGCACGAGAGATGCAGCATGCCGCGTCCTTTCACGGCATCGCGGGCGTTCACCGCCAGATTGAGAATGATCTGTCGCAAGCCCTGCCGCGTCGATCGCACGATACAGCCTTCGGCGGCGCCGAAATCTGTTTCGACCTGCATCGCGCGCGGCAGCAGGCGGCCGATGAGTTGGGTTGCCGTCTTGATTTCACTGGCCAGAGACATCGGCTCGGGGCGTTCGATCTCACCGCGGTGCGCCTGCAGCAATCCACTCACGATGCCGTTTGCGCCGTCGATGACCCGTTCGATATCCGAAAGCGTCGCGCGGGTATCCGCGTCCTGCGTGCGAAGCCGCAGCAGTTCCACGTGGCCCGAAATAGCAAAGAGGATGTTGTTGAAGTCGTGAGCGATGCCGCCGGTGAGTTGGGCGACCAGCTCGCCGCGCTCAAGCTGCCGCTGCAGCGATTCGAGTCGCGAGCGAGCGTCGACACTGTCCTCTTGCTCGTATCCACGGGCCATCGCGAAGGCGAGAGTCTGCATCGTGCCGATCTCCGTGTCCTTCCACTGTCTCGGACGTCGCAGGTCCTCCAGCAGCAGTCCTCCGCGCACGACACCGGCGGAGAGGATCGGGACGCACAGCAGCGACTGCACCGATGGATTGATGCGGGCGGCCAGTTCGGCGTGCCC
>JBBQCR010000535.1:0-2083 GCA_038318935.1 Phycisphaerales bacterium | reverse complement strand
GATGCGATCATCGATGCAATCGAAACAGCGCGTCGGGAGGATCCCTCCTGCGAAGAGTTCTTCGCCGAGGGGGGCAACGAACCGTTCTTCGTCAAGAACCTGGAAAACGTGCAGGGAGACGAGCGCGACGTGATGTTCGTCAGCGTCGGCTATGGCCGCGACAGTCAAGGCAATCTGACCATGAACTTTGGTCCGGTCTCCTCCGACGGCGGTGAGCGGCGGCTCAACGTACTGATGACGCGGGCCAAGCGGCGCTGCGAGATCTTCTCGTCGATCACCGCCGACGACATCGATCTCGCGCGGGCGTCGGGACTCGGACCGCGGTCCCTCAAGGAGTTCCTTGACTATGCGGCGAACGGGCGACTCGCGGCGATCGGAGCGAGCGCTGTCGCTGGCGACGCTGATCCGCTTGCTCAATCCATCGCGGACGCCTTGCGGGCGAAGGGCATCGAAACGGCGCTCAACGTCGGCATGGCCGGCTTCTTCATCGACATCGCCGTTGTCGATCCGAAGCGGCCCGGCGCGTATATCTTGGCGATCGAGACCGACGGTCCGCTGTGGAGTGGAGCTCGCGCTGCGCGAGACCGTGAACGCATCCGACCGGCAACACTGCGCGATCGCGGTTGGCAACTGCATCGCGTGTGGGCGACGGATTGGTGGATGCGCCGCGATCGTGAGGAGCCTCGGCTCCTGGCGGCGGTCGAAGACGCGATGCGACGGACGACGATGGTGGCCAAGCCGATCGCATCGACCCCGGTGCCCACGCCCATCATCGAGCGTCAGGCGGCTTCGCAAGCCAAAGCCGTCGACCTGTGCGTGCCTTATCGGGAGGCGTCGTTTCCCGTCGCAAAGGGCAAGAAGCCGCAGGATCTCGACACCATCGCAATGGCCGAGATCGTGGGCAAGATCCTTGAGATTGAAAGTCCCGTTCACATCGACGAGCTCGCGAAGCGCGTCGGACAGCTCTTCAAAGTGACACGGGTCAGCGCCCCACTTGCCGACGCGGTATCGCAGGCGGCTCGCGCGCTCGCGTCCCCGCCGGCGAACTTCGCGAAACTCGACGGCGAGTTCGTGACGCTGCGCTCGCGCCCGCGACCGCAACCGCGCAGCCGCGAGGAAGTCCGGTCCTCGGGGCTGCGCGATCCGTCGATGCTGCCTCCTGCGGAGATCGCCGAACTAGTCGCGGCCATCGCCACAGCACACATCGGCGTGACGCGCGATGACGCGATCGCCGAGTGTCGACGGCAGTTGGGTTTCGCGGCGACCGGCGCCCGCTTGCGCGAGGCGCTGATCGCCGGAGTGGACCGTGCGGTTGCCGACGGGCGCGTCAGTGAGCGTGACGGTGCGTTGTTCGCCGTTGCGTGAAGATGCTTACTCGCACGTGAATCCCCAAGCGCCGAGCACGATGGCGAGATCCGTCCCGTCCACGACGCCGTCTTCGTTCACGTCGCCGACCGATTCGTTCGTCCCCCATGCACCCAAGACGACGGCGAGATCCTTCGCGTTCACCGTGCCATCGCCTGTGCGATCGATCCCGCATGCGAGATAGAGCTCGGCGTGACGGATTGCGTCATCGTGCACCACCTCGTCCTCACCGAGGTTGAAGACGATCCACGCCGTTGGCGACGCGAGATAGACAGGTGTGACACCCTCAAAGCTGATCGGGAGGGCATAGACACCGACGCTCGGATCGGATTTGCCCTGACCCTTGAGCGTGAAGTCAAAGTGATCGTGCAGCAGTCCGCTCGGCTGCGTCGCGAAGCTGAAACCTTGCACAGGACCATCGGCGGACTCGACCGACGCCGGCCCAAATACCAAAGTCATGATCGAGTCACTTGCGACGAACTGTGTTCCTGTCCAGCGCAGCAGTGGACCAGGAATCGCGAACGAGAAGATGCCATTGGCAGTGTCACGTCCGGGCAGGCTTTGAAAGCCGGGTTCAGTCGCGGCGAAGGGAAACTCGGGGTCCTCGCCAAGCTCAGCTCCAAAGACGCGCTCGTTCGGCAAGATCGGATCTCCGGGCGTGCCTTCGGTGATCGAGCCAGTAAACAGTTGCCCACCTTCAGGACGAAGCCAGATGTCC
>JBBQCR010000534.1:0-2091 GCA_038318935.1 Phycisphaerales bacterium | reverse complement strand
AAAGGCGGAGGATTAGGAATGAGCACCGGAGCGTGGTTCGTGTTGTTCCCCAAGGCACGCGTGCCAAGTAAGGAAGCGATCATCTCGACGCTGAACGCGATAGGGGACATGACGGTGACGGACTTGGGCGACATGGAGTTCACTGTCGTCACTGACGGCGGTAGCTTCGATGTCGCGCTGAACGTCGAGTCGTACGTGGTGACCGAGACAGGCGAGGCGCTCGATCGCAACCGCGACGGGCTGGACAACGCCGACGAGGTAGCGACGTTCGATGCGCGGCTGGAGCTACTGTTCGATGACGGAGACATGGGTGAACTATTCAACCCGCTCCTCGTCACCGCGGAGCGGCTCGCGAAGCTGACGTCGGGCGTGGTCTACGAATCCAATAACGGCGTGTTCCAGTGACGGCGCTCGACGCGACATTCGGAGGAGGTCGGTACCGATTCGAGAAGCTTCTCCAAGGCAAAGGACTACGGCAGCTGTACCGCGGGCGCGACACGAGCAGCGGCGCCACGGTGATGGTGAGCTACGACAAGCTGCCGAAGCACACGACAATCGAGAAGTTCGCTGAGATGACCGGCGCGCGTGCCCCCGGCGTGCTCGACCTGGTATTCGCGGGACCGCCGGACGACAAGGACATCACGTCCAGGTGGGGCGTCGTCGAGCAGGCTCCGCCCGATACGGAGTGGCTGCCGGCCGTACTCGGCCAGCACGATGAGGAGTCCGCGAATGAGCCGGTGCCGCAGCTGCTGCCATCGTTCGACCCGAAGACCGCCCCGCCGAACGCCATCCGCCTCGGGCGCACGGCGGGTCGAATCCTTGCCGAGAACACCGCGAACGGCACGCTGCTCACACACGTTCGCCCCGAGACGATGTGGATCGCGCGCGGTGGCGACGGCGCCCTCGAGGTCCGCGCGCTCAGTCAGCGCAGCGAGCTCATGTTCGCGGCCTCGTGGGTCACTTCTTGGGTGTGGCCGGTGTTCGACCGCTTCTACTACCCGCCCGAGGTCGCGTGGAAGAAGCCAGACGTCGACGACCGTGCCCTCGTCTTCAGTCTCTCGATCATGATCGCTGAATGGGCGACGGGTCTCTATCCATTCGCGAAGAAGGACTACTCGACGGGACCGACGGAGGACAATCAGGTCCCGCTCGCGCTCCCGAAACGCCTCGCAGACCTGCTCGGCTCGGGCATGTGGATCGATCCGGACCGGCGTCCGATGCTCAAACCGTTCCTGGCCGAGCTGGAGGCGTTCGACGCTCAGTGACGCCGAGACCCAGCGCTCTGCCAGAACTCTGTGGCGTGTCGCCCGCAGTCATGATCCACTGCCGCAACCTCACCTCGAAGCCGCATTGAAGTCGTCCCCAACGCAACGCAGGCTTCCAACTCGCGGTGACCATCTTGAATCCTCCCGGGATGAACCAATGAGTCTCCGCGAACTACAACTCGTACTTCCTCCTCCGAACCAGCCGAAAAATGCTCTCGCCTCGGACGAGATCCGTGTTGCTGAGGAGGCGATCGGGTTGCATCTGCCCGCCGCGCGCCATGGCATTCTCGCGGCTGTCGATGTTGCACGCGGGCGGCTTGCCCACGCGCGCGCACATCGCGAGGCGCTCGAGCGCCACTTCAATCGTTCGCCGGCTGAGTGCCGCGAGATCGCGGAACGGCGGGAGGATCGATGACTCGTCGCAAAGCCATCGCCATCGCGGCGGCAACGGCAGTTGCTCTCGTGCTCGGGCTATTCTTCGTCTTGCAAAAGAATAGACCGCATCGCAACGGCGTTATCGTGGGGTTCTACGCGGTCGAGGCGGGGGGCGCCCTGATCGTGTGGCGTGAGAGCTACGAGAACAAACCGTCGACAGGCTGGGTCACCCGCATCGACGCTCACGGTCGTGAGACCTGGACGCGTGCGATTCCCAGCGAACCGATGATGGGCGGCACCGGCCCCATAGTGGTCGTCGATGATGTGGCGATCGTGCGCTACGGAAAAGCCACTGCAGAATCGGAGCCCAAGCTCGCCGCGAACGCAGCGGTCGCATTCGACCTCCAATCAGGCGACGAGCTCTGGGATCAAGAGCTAGCGACGTACACCC
>JBBQCR010000533.1:0-2113 GCA_038318935.1 Phycisphaerales bacterium | reverse complement strand
ATGTTGTTGCAGCATTCACGACGCCCGGGCCCGCTAGGGCTCGGGCGTCTTTCGTTGGTACGTCAGGATGTCTTGTAGCGAAGGAGGCGCAGAGCATTGAGCACCACCACGACTGTGCTGCCCTCGTGCATGATGACGGCGATGGGCATGGGCACCTTGCCGAGGGATGCGAGAACGATCAGGAGCAGCACGACGCCCATGGCGATGCTGACGTTCTGGTAGATGATGCGCCGCGCTGCGTGACTGAGGCCAATTGCGAAGGCGAGCTTTCGCAGATCGTCGTTCATCAGCGCGACGTCCGCTGCCTCGAGCGCCACATCCGTTCCGCCGGCTCCCATCGCGATGCCCACATCGGCGGTCGCCATCGCCGGTGCATCGTTCACGCCGTCACCGACCATGGCGACTGCGCCGTACTTTCGCATCAGGGCCCGCACGAGTTCGATCTTTCGTTCGGGCATGAGCTCGGCATCGATCTGGTCGACGCCGACCTCTCGACCGATCGCCTCGGCGACTCGTTTGTTGTCTCCAGTCAGCATCGCAACGCAACGAATGCCGAGGGAGCGGAGCGCGACGAAGGCTTCCTTGGCCTCGGGTCGCGGTCGATCGAGCAGGCCGAGCATGCCCACAAACGCATTGTCCGCAGCCACGACGATCACGGTACGCGCCTGATCCTCGAGCTTTGCGGCTTCTGCAAGCACTGCGGCAGTCGCCTTCGGAGCGTGCACGCCGTCGAACGCCCGGGCGCTGCCGAGCGTGACGCGACGCGAGCCGACGCGGGCGGCGATTCCCTTTCCTTGACGCTGCTCTGGCGCTGTTGCCAACAGCGGCTCGATGCTCCGCTTCTTCGCAGCATCGACGACTGCCTTGGCGAGCGGGTGCGTGGAGAGCGCCTCGACCGATGCCGCAAGTTCGAGCACCTCGGATTCGCTGGAGTTCGCAAAGACGACAACATCCGTGACGGATGGCTTGCCGGTCGTGATGGTCCCTGTCTTATCCATCGCCAGCGCCCGCACGGTACCCAAGCGCTCAAGATGTGCGCCACCCTTGATGAGAACGCCTTGTCGCGCGGCACGCGCGACAGCCGCGAGAATCGCAGCAGGAGTCGAGAGTGCCAGCGCGCACGGAGACGCGCCGACCAGCAGTGTCATCGCGCGCAGCAGCGCCTCGTGCGTCGTGAGCCAGCCAAGCCGCGGCGGAACGATTGCCACCGCGATCGTTGCGACGACGACCGCTGGGACGTAGACCCGCGTGAACTTCTCGGCGAGCCGCTGTGTGGGCGCTTTCTGTCCTTCGGCCTCGGCGACAAGTCGCGCCATGCGGGCCATGGTCGATTCGCTCGCCAGTTTCCTGACCCCGACAAGAAGGCCGCCGTCGCCGTTCAACGTTCCAGCGAACACCTGGTCGCCTGGTTGCTTCGCGACCGGAGCACTATCGCCGGTGATGGGACTCTGATCGACATCCGACTCGCCCTCGGTCACCGATCCGTCGGCAGGGAGTCGCTCCCCCGGTCGAACGACGACGAGATCTCCGACCGCAAGCTCCTCGACCGGCACTTCGCGATCGATGCCGTCGCGTCGGAGTCGCGCTGTCCGTGGAGCGATCTTGCCCAGTGCGGCGATGGCGTTGCGGGCTTGCCCCATCGCGTGGTCTTCGAGCGCGTGTCCGATCGCGAACAGCACCAGCAGCAGTCCACCTTCCGCCACTTCGCCGATGGCCGCCGCACCAAGGGCTGCGACGATCATGAGAAAGTCGATGTCCAATCGCACTCGAAGGAGTTGGCGACCCCCTTCAATGATCGGATGCCATCCGGCGACGACAAAGCAGACGCCGTAGGCGATCAACCAGAGCCACTGCGGAAGCCCGAGCTTCTCCAGCGTGAAGCCG
Organism: Phycisphaerales bacterium; assembly: GCA_038318935.1. GTDB lineage: Bacteria > Planctomycetota > Phycisphaerae > Phycisphaerales > SM1A02 > JAEUIT01. The sequence goes on along the minus strand of JBBQCR010000533.1, from coordinate 229 downwards.
ATCGCCAGTGCAACGGCGCTCACCACCGGCACGTGGAGCCAGGCGAAGCGCGCCCAGAACGACGGCGATGTGTTGTCGGACGCGACGGCGGAGGGCGATGCGGGTGCGCTGGTGATCGAAGTCATCGGAGAGTCAGAAGTGCGTCGGACGACTCGGATGATACGGACATCAGCCAAACCGATGGTGATGCATGATCGGCCCGCACCGACTTCACATCGCCTTACGCGCC
>JBBQCR010000532.1:0-2115 GCA_038318935.1 Phycisphaerales bacterium | reverse complement strand
ACTCTGCGTTCTCACGCCGGCGTCGGGATCGCACCGCCGAGGTCGGGCGGCAGTTCTGGTCGTGGTGGAGGCGGAGCGACCGGCTTCGCGGGCTTCGCCGCTTCATTCGCCAAAAGCTCTGCGACCGTCGGCCGGTCGATGCGATCGCCGCGCATCAAGCGATCGACGTCGTCGCGCGCGAGCGTCTCGTGCTTGAGGAGGGCTTCCGCGATGGCCACAACCTTGTCCCAGTTGTCGGCGAGGATGCGATCGGCGTCGGCGTAGGCCTCGTCGATGATGCGACGGATTTCCTCGTCGATCATGCGAGCGGTTTCGGGTGAGTAGTCCTTCTCGGGAACGAACTGTTCGCGGGTGTCGCTGCCGGAGTAGTTCACGAACCCGAGGCGATCGCTCATGCCCCAATCGAGAATCATCGCGCGGGCATAGCTGGTGGCCATGCGGATATCCATCGAAGCGCCGCTGGAGACGTCGCTGGTCTTTCGCTGTTCGGCGATGCGGCCGCCGCAGAGAACGCGCATCGTCGCCTGCAGGTACTTCATCGAGAAGCCGTAGCGATCCTTCTCGGGCAGTGAGAACGTCGCCCCCATGGCCTGCCCGCGCGGAATGATCGTGACCTTGTGCAACGGATCGGCGTCCGGCATAAGCGCCTGAATCACCGCGTGTCCAGCCTCGTGGTAGGCCGTGGCGATGCGCTCCTGCTGTTCGATCTTGCGGGACTTCTGAGCCCGGCCGAAGCGGATCTTGTCGCGGGCTTCCTCGAGATCGGCGAGCTCGACGTATTCCTTGTTCGCCATCGTGGCGATGATCGCCGACTCGTTGATCAGGGCAGCGAGATCGGCGCCTGAGAACATCGGCGTGCCGCGGGCGACCTTTTCGAGGTCGACATCCGGGCCGAGCTTGATCTTCTTGGAATGCACGCCGAGGATCTGCTTGCGTCCGACGAGGTCGGGCAGATTGACGCTGACCGAGCGATCAAAACGTCCCGGTCGGGTCAGGGCCGGATCAAGGACGTCGAGTCGATTGGTCGCAGCAATGACGATCACCTGATCGTTCGCTTCGAAGCCGTCCATCTCGACGAGGATCGCGTTGAGCGTCTGCTCGCGCTCGTCGTGACCGCCGGTGGTGAAGCCGCCGCCTCGACGACGACCGACCGCGTCGATCTCATCCAGGAAGATGATGCAGGGCGAGTTTTCCTTGGCCTGCTTGAAGAGGTCGCGCACGCGGCTGGCGCCGACGCCAACAAACATTTCGACGAAGTCGGAACCGGAGATCGAGAAGAACGGCACGTCCGCCTCGCCGGCAATCGCCCGGGCGAGCAGCGTCTTGCCGCAGCCGGGAGGTCCGGCCAAGAGGACGCCGCGCGGAATGCGGCCACCGAGGCGCTGAAACTTCTTGGGGTTCTTGAGGAACTCGACAATCTCGGCGAGCTCCTCCTTGGCTTCGTCGACGCCGGCAACATCGTTGAAGGTCGCGGAGACCGAGTCCTTGCTCTGAATGCGATGGCGGCTCTTGCCGAAATTGCCGAGCATGCCGCCGGGTCCTCCGCCAGCCCCGCGCATCGAGCGGGCGATGACGAACCACAGGACGATGAGAATCAGTACCACTGGCGCGAGCGAGATCAACAGGTTCTGCCAGATGGTGCCACCGACGTTTGCGGCCCAGGAGATCTTGGCAGCCTGCAGTTCCTTCATGTAGAAGTCGGTCTGCGACGGGACGATCTGCACAAACACCCGCGTCGGCTGTTCGCTCTTCTCGTTGATGCCCTTGGTGTGCGGCTTGACCAAGGCAGTGATCCGCGTGTCCTCGACCCGGACCGAGCCTGGTTCAAACTTCTGTTCGGCGGCGAACAGCATGAACTTGTCCCAGTCTTGGATCTCACGCATATCCGGCGACGTCGCACGGAGGGCGAGCACCGCCAGCGTGACCACCGCGAGCATGACCATCAGTCCGAAGATGCCGCGGCGCATCTTCGCGGGCGGCTGCGGACCGGACCCGCCACCGGAGGAGGAACCCGGTCGGCCGTTGCCGTTGCCCCCGGAATTTCGGGAGTCACCGCCGGAGTCACCGCCCGAGTCACCACGCGATGGCGGGCGACTTTGTTCGATCGCCAATTCA
>JBBQCR010000531.1:0-2117 GCA_038318935.1 Phycisphaerales bacterium | reverse complement strand
TATTCGCGTAGAGCGCCGTGCAGCAGTCCACTCATAAAGTTCGAACTGCCTTTGCACGACGAGAACCAGCGCCAGGCTCCGTCCGGGGACTGCGTCGAAAGGATGTCGGACACGTCCGTCACCATTTCCGATCGAAGGTTGGAATAGGCAGGCGCAGAGCCTGTCGAGGGCAACGACGTTGCACCAAGCATCCATGACAGCACCTTGGATCCGAGCGCGCGCGACTGCACACGATTGTCCATCCAGCTGTGATTATTGTCTCGCATGCGCGCGCTCGTGCCCGCGCTGAATTCGAACCAACCGGCGACCTTTAGAATCGCGGTGCGAGACGCTTCATCGCCGGTGAGCAGGTAGTGCACATAGAGCCCATCTAGCATGATGCTGACCACCGACGGTCCGTAGTTGTTGGCCTCGATATAGTCCCTGCGGAAGCGCAAGGCGAGGTTTGCGCCGCGGTCGAAGTACTGAGGGTTTCCGGTACGGGCCCAGAAGGCGAAGTACGCCAGCACGCGGTCGTAATAGTTCATGTTGACGGCGCCCTTCGTCGTCGACCACAGCTGGTTCTCGTACTTGGCGAAGTCGGTGTCAAATTGCCGAAAGAACGCGGGAGTGGTCGGCGTTTCGATCAGCGTCTTTGTCTTCCCCACGATGCCCGAGGCGACGAGATCGCGCGGGTCGGCATACGTAATGATCGCGGTCGGCTCACTGCTGGTCGCGCCCTTCGCCACCTCGGCGATGGTACGACCGCTCAGCGCGAGCTGGAACGTCTGGTTCACGCTGGTCGCCGGAACCGAGAACTGCAGAAGTACCGAGCGTACGGAGCCGTCCGAGTGACGCCCCTGCAGAGCAGAGGCATGACGCGCGATCTCGGCGGAACCGGCGATCAGGCGAACATCGGAAACCTGATTGGGCATGAGCACTCCCTTTGCGAGGGGTAGCCCGGAGGATACGAGCACGTTGCCTGGTAGCGTTGGATCAATGCGCACGACCCGCAGGCTGAGTGCGCCTGCTTGAGGAGGCGTGGGCGGCGGCGTTGATGGCGGCGGCGACTGGACCGTAGCCGAATCTACGGTCAGGGTCGCAGCGTAGGCTGCCGAGCCATCACAGGACGCGCTGATGGTCGCCGTGCCGGCCGCGAGGCCGATCAGCGTTGCTACCACCTGAGAGACACCACGATTGAGTTGCACGATCCCGCTTGTCGGTGAAGTGGACCACGTGCTGGTGTTGCACGCCACGGCCTGGCCGCCTGCATCGCGGAACGTCGCGGTAACGGTGGTGGAGTCGCCTACAACGACACGGTTGCTTGCCAAGGCAAGGCTACCGTTGGTGATCGGCGCAAACACCGCCGCGCTGAATGTCGCAGATCTGATACCAGAGGCCGCTTCGATTTGTGCCGTGCCGGAGGAGCGGAAGGTAAACAGGCCGCTGACGGCATCGTACGTGGCCAGGGTATTGTTGCTCACCCAATTCGCAAAAACGGTGCGTGCCTTGACCGAGTTGATCGTGAACTCAAGCCGCGGACGCACCGATGTACCAACCTTCATCGCGCTGTTGAGACCGACGATCGCGACGTTCGACACGTTTCCTGGGTGCACATTCCACACGAACGACGTATCCGAGCGACCCGACAGCGTGGCAATGATAAGGCCTTTGCCGGAGACCGAGCCGAGATTCAGGCGGGCGGTGGAACCGGTTCCGGAAATGGAGCCGATCGCGCTGCCCGCGACCACTCGCCAAGTGGTAAATCGCACTCGGGAGTCTGTGGAGCGGGCTTTGAGGTCGATCGTAGTGCCATTGGTGGCGACGATTGAATCACCGATGACGCCGGACAGATTGTAGCCGGTGAGCGCTGAGGTGAGAATCGGTGCGACGACGCTGCGGGCGACGGGGGCCACGGTTGGAGCAACTGCTGAATCTCCGGAGCACGCTGCAAGAGCGAACGCGGAGGCGATCAGTGTGAGACCGGCGCCGACGCGCTGCGCGACGACGGACGGGTGTGGGAGATGCACGGGCATGATTAAAAAGGCTGCGAGAGATCGCGTGGTGACGGCGGCGTCATCCGACAGACGCTCTTATCCAAGAGCACGCAACGCTACATCCCGCACAGTTGTCACAAT
>JBBQCR010000530.1:0-2135 GCA_038318935.1 Phycisphaerales bacterium | reverse complement strand
CAGCATCGCCATCTCCAGAGCCTGTTCGTAATTGAGCCGTGGGTCGACCTGCGATCGATAGGACTTCGAGAGGTCCACTTCGCTGAGTCCGCGCGCCCCGCCGATGCACTCGGTGACGTTCTCGCCGGTGAGTTCCAGGTGCACGCCGCCGATGATCGTGCCAGCGTTCTTGTGGATCTCAAACGCTTGTTCGAGCTCGGCCAGAATGTGCATGAACTTGCGTGTCTTGACTTGCTTGCCGGCCCACGGGCCTTCGCTCGGCACCACGGTCTCGGTGTTGCCATGCATCGGGTCACAACTCCACAGGACGGTCCTGCCCGTCTTCTGCACCGCCTGCAGAATTGCGGGCAGATGCTTGGCAATCTTGTGGGCCCCGAAGCGGTGAATCAGCGTGATGCGCCCCGGCTCGCGTTGCGGGTCGAGCGTTTCGAGAAGCCACAGGAGTTGCTCCACCGAAGTGTCCGGGCCGACCTTGACGCCAATCGGATTGGCGATGCCGCGGAAGTACTCGACGTGCGCCGAGTCGCGCGTGGCGGTGCGGACGCCGATCCACGGAAAATGCGTCGACAGGTCGTACCAACCCGTGCGCCGCGGGACCTGCCGGGTCTGGGCCTGTTCGTACAGCAGAATCAATCCTTCATGACTCGTATAGAAGTCGACGCGATTGATCTCGCCCACTTCGGCGCCGGCCAGCGTCTCCATGAAGCGAAGACTCTCGCCGATCGATTCGACAATCGCGTGATAGTCGGCGGCCAGTGGTGAGTGCCGTACGAAATCAAGATCCCAATAGTCTGGATGATGCAGGTTCGCGAAGCCGCCATCGACGAGCGCCCTGATGAAGTTGAGGGTCAGCGCCGATCGTTCGTATCCGCGCAGGAGCAGCATCGGATCAGCGACGCGATCGGACTGCGTAAAGCCGACGCGGTTGACGACATCGCCGCGATAGCACGGCAGTGAGAGACCATCCTTGGTCTCGGTGAGATTGGTCCGAGGCTTCGCGTACTGCCCCGCGAATCGACCAACGCGAATCACCCGCTTGCGGGTTCCATGCACCAACACCAGACTCATCTGCAGAAGGATCTTCAGTACCGAGGTGATGTGCACGCTGTCGCATTCCTCGAAGCTCTCGGCGCAGTCGCCGCCCTGCAGCAGAAATCGCTCACCACGTGCGGCCTCGGCCAGTTCCTTCTTGAGGGTCTCCACCTCTCCGGAAGTCACCAGCGGTGGGAGTTTCGCAATCGTCGCCACGACCGCTTCGGCGAACTGGGGATCGGGATAGTCGGGCTGCTGCTCGGCGCGAAACGCCCGCCACGAGGTCGGGGACCAAGCGGCGCTCGGACCCGAAGGCGAGTCGGACGGAGAACGTGGGGCGGTCGGAGGGGTCGACATGATGGTCGGCGAGGATCGTACGGGACGATCGCCCGCCAAGAATCCAAGGCTGTTCCGGGCGCGATAGCCCCCTGCTCACGATCACGCGCGTTCCGAGCGCCGTCCAGCCGATATCACCTGCGGTACCTCGACGAACGCTCGCGCCGGAATCGTCGCTTCAGCAATGCGGGCGACAGGAATCGAACCTGCACGGGTATTACCCCATGGGAACCTAAATCCCACGCGTCTGCCAATTTCGCCACGCCCGCGTGGATCGTCTTATCCTACCTTTGAAACCCTGATCGTTCGCACGCCTCGACGCCGTCGTCGTTGGCTCGCCCTTCGACGTGCATCGCGATCGGCCGCAACGGTTCCCTCCGGTGAAGCACCTCATGTCGTTCAGCCAGTCGGCCGCAATCAACATCGTTCCCCTGCTCGCTCGCCTCGTCTTGGCGGTGGCGTTCATCCCCGCCGGCTACAACAAGCTGATGCAGGAGACGGACTTCTCGGGCGAAGAAGCCAAGCGGCTCCGGGAACTGCAGGTCATCGCGACTGCCACGACCCAAACCCAAACCCAAAACCAAACTTCGCTGGTCATGCCCGTCTCACTCGTACAGTCTGCGAGCGATCCGGTGAAGCCTGCGGGCGACAAGCCAGCCGACGCGAAGCCAAGCACCGATGAATCCGGCGCCAAAGCGGCCAAGCCCGCGGCGGCAAACCAAACCACGGGCGGAGTTTCGGGCGCAGCGACCGGCGAGCCGATCCGC
>JBBQCR010000529.1:0-2144 GCA_038318935.1 Phycisphaerales bacterium | reverse complement strand
GATCGCCAGCTTCTTGAAGAGACCGTTGCGCAGGAAACCCGCCGCCTCGTTCAGCGCGGTGGCGCTCTGTTCCGCGTCGCCGACCATGACCGAGAAGTAAAGCTTGGCGTGGGCGTAGTCGGGCGTGACCTCGACGCTGTTGATCGTCACCATGCCGATCCGCGGATCTTTCAGGTCGCGGATCAGCATCGCCACATCCCGCTGGATCTGGTCGGCGACGCGATAGCTGCGATTGACGGTGGACTTTTTATGACGCATGAGGGTGCCTAGAAACACAAACCCCGCCGAGTTCTTCGTTCGGCGGGGTTTGCTCGGAAGGGCCGAACCGCCTAAAGGGTTCTAGCGATTTCCTTGACTTCGTAGAACTCGAGCTGATCGCCTTCCTTGATGTCGCTGTAGTTCTTCAGCTTGATGCCGCATTCGAAGCCTTCTTTGACCTCGCGCACGTCGTCCTTCATGCGCCGGACCGAATCGACCTCGCCGGTGTAGATGACGACGTTCTCGCGCAACAGGCGGAAGCGTGAGCCGCGAATGACCGAACCGGCAGTGACCATGGAGCCCGCCACCGTGCCGATCTTGCTGGCGACGAACACCGTGCGGATCTCGGCGGTGCCGATCGTCTCTTCGCGCTGCTCCGGCGGCAGCATGCCGCCCATCGCTGCCTTCACCTCGTCGACTGCGTCGTAGATGATGTTGTAGTAACGCAGGTCGACGCCGTTGTTGTCCGCGAGCTTTCTGGCGTTCGCGTCGGCGCGCACATTGAACCCGATCACGACCGCCTTGGAAGCGATCGCGAGGTTGATGTCGCTTTCGGTGATGCCGCCCACGGCACCGTGCACGATCTGCACCTTGACCTCCGGCGTGCTGAGCTTGACGAGACTTTGTGACAGCGCTTCCTGAGAACCCTGCACGTCGGCCTTGACGATGAGCGACAGCGTCTGCTGCGACACACCCTCGCCCAGGTTCTCAAACATGCCTTCGAGCTTGGCTGCCTGGCGCCGGTTGAGCGTGACCTCGCGGTATTTGCCCTGGCGGAAGGTGGCGATCTCGCGCGCTCGGCGCTCGTCCGACAAGACCATGAATTCGTCACCGGCCTGCGGCACTTCGGTCAGGCCTTGAATCTCGACCGGCAGACTCGGACCTGCGGTGTCGATCGCCTTGCCGTCTTCGTCCAACATGGCCCGCACACGGCCGAAGCTGCTGCCAGCCAGCACCACGTCGCCCTTCTTGAGCGTGCCGCTCTGCACCAGCACGGTCGCAACCGGGCCGCGCCCCTTGTCGAGCTTGGCTTCGATCACGATGCCCTTGGCAGGCGCGTCGGTCGGAGCCCTCAACTCCAGCACTTCGGCCTGCAACAGCACCTGGTCGAGCATGTTGTCGATGCCTTGACCGGTCTTGGCAGAGACCGGGACAAACGGCGAATCGCCGCCGAAGTCCTCTGGAATAACGCCCTCTGCGACGAGCTCGCTCTTCACGCGCTCGAGGTTCGCTTCCGGCTTGTCGACCTTGTTCATCGCGACAACGATGGGCACGCCGGACGCCTTGGCATGCGCAATGGCTTCCTTGGTCTGCGGCATCACGCCGTCGTCGGCCGCCACCACCAGGATCACCAGGTCGGTGGCCTTCGCGCCGCGCGCACGCATTGCCGTGAAAGCGGCGTGGCCCGGGGTGTCCAGGAAGGTGATCATGCCCTTGGCAGTCTGGACGTGATACGCCCCGATGTGCTGGGTGATGCCGCCCGCCTCGCCAGCAGCCACGCGGGCTGTGCGGATGTAGTCGAGCAACGAGGTCTTGCCGTGGTCGACGTGGCCCATCACGGTGACGACCGGTGCGCGCGGCAGCTGCTCACCCGCGTCGTGCAGTGCGGTTTCTTCTTCCGTGAACGCTTCCGGGTCGTCGAGCTTGGCCGCCATCGCGGTGTGGCCCATCTCTTCGACGACGATCATCGCCGTCTCCTGGTCCAACTGCTGGTTGATGGTGACCATCTGGCCCAGCGTCATCAATTGCTTGATGACCTCGCTGGCCTTGACGCTCATCTTGTGCGCCAGGTCGGCAACCGAGATGGTCTCGGGCACGTGCACTTCCTGGATGACCTGTTCGGTCGGTGCCTGGAAGTTGCTGCTGGAATCGCGATCGCGACCGCC
>JBBQCR010000528.1:0-2151 GCA_038318935.1 Phycisphaerales bacterium | reverse complement strand
GGTTGACGATCGTGTCGATGTCCAGAAGCGCCTGGTCGCGGTCGAAGCCGAGATTGCTGATGGCCGCTTCAAGCGGCACCGTCCTGGTGCCGACCGGAGCGCTCGCGGAGACGGTCGTCGTGTTCACATCGGAGACGGCGCTGAACGACGCGTTTGCAGGGCGGACCACTTGGCATGTCGTGCTGAGTGTGAACGTCGCGTTCTGCGTCGCCTCCGAGAGCGCCGTCACGACCGCTCCGCCTGCCAACGGCCCCACGGTGCCAGTGTTGACCGCCAGAGGCACCAACGTAACGCTCGGCGCCAACGCGGCAACCACGGTCGTGGTGCCCGACACGGCGCCCGTTCCCACAACTTGCACGCTGAGCTCATCGATTCCCACCGGAAGTCCAGCGGCGATGTTCTGCGTTGTGACGTTGACGCTGAGTGCCGCGCCCTTGATCACTTTGCCGAGATTCGTCGGCATCGCGGCGCTGAGCACTCCGGGAATCTGATAGTCGACCACCACGGGAATGTGGTCCGAAGCGTCGAACAGTAAATCCGCGACAGTGTTCGATCGGGCGATGTCTCCGGGGTAGTAGGTGTTGTTCCCTGTGTTGATCGCCAGGTTGTAGTGCTGCCCGTCGTTGCCGAACGATCGGTAGGTTCCAAGGATCAACGACAGTCCGTTGCCGTCTTGAAACTCCGCGGTCGAGAGTTGGAAGTCAAAGCGATCGTCCATACCACCGCCGACCAATCCGCCGGCAACGATGTCTCGAGGTGACTGCGAGTGCTTGATCGCATTGGCAGCGCCAGCCCACGATCCGATGCCGAGCGGATCAAAGGCCTGTCCGTTTCCGGCGCTGAGGAACGCCAGATAGGCCGGCTCGCCGTTGTCGTAGAGATTCAGGTCACCGCAATAGATGATGTGTGTCGTCGGAGGAAGGCCGTCGCTGTTGGCGCGGATGGTCTGCGCGCCCGCCAGTCGAATGGCCTCGTTCGCGGAGCCTGAACTTGCCTTCAGGTGCGAGCCGTACACGTAGAACTTCGCCTGCGGCGAGGAGTAGCCCACCAGTTGGAACTGCCAGCGATCGGTCTTTCGGCCGGCGCCGGTGTCGAGGTCAACGTGCCCCGCCGGAAGCTCAATGACCATGTCGCTGCGGTAGAAGACAGCCTGAGCACCGGCCGATCCATCCTCGCTCGGCGACGAGGTATAGGTGCCGCGCACGTAGTTGATGCCGGGAACCGCGGCGTCGACGAGTGCTTCCAGTTGATTGATCTTCGACGAAGGCACCTCCTGAAAGACCAGGATGTGCGGCGCGACAGCGAATCCCGGCTTGTCGTCGGCGGCGATGTCGGCGATCACCTCACGGAAGGCGTTGTTGTCGCCTTTGAGCGCCGCGCAGTTGTAGTCGACGATTCTGAGCTGCGCGAGCGCAGGTCCAGCGAGGCACCCCATGACGATCGACGCGAGGCCGGCATGGACAGCATGGAGCATTGACCGTTGCCGACTGCGGTCTGCGAATCCACCGCTCACTGCTGGCATCCTCTCGATCCATGGGCGACCCTGCGATGGGTCGAAGGCCGCGAATCGCGGCGGACGCTGCAATCTAGCCCCATCTTCGCGTCGACGGAAGCGCCGGTTGTCGCATCGGCGGCGAAACGGTCCGGTATAACTCACCCTACCAGCCGGTCCCCGGCAGAAGCCCCACTCAGGAGTAACGCATGCGTCTTCTCGCCGCCACGGCGATCGCCACGGCAATCGTGGCTTCAGCCACACCGACCCTTCATGCCCAGAAGGTCGAGGTCGACATCGTCACCCTCGACAACGGCATGAAGTTCCTCCTCGTCCCCCGCCACGACCAGCCCAACACCATCGCCGCAGGTTGGCTTGCGAAGGTGGGCAGCGTGAACGAGCGGCCGGGAATCACCGGCATCAGCCACTTCTTTGAACACATGATGTTCAAGGGAACCAACACGATCGGGACGCGCGATGCCAAGCGCGACGCCGAGTATCGCGCGAAACAAAAGGACGTGCGCGACCAGATCAACAAGCTCACGTGGGGTGAGCAATACGCTCGCTACTTCCACGGCGACATCGATGATCCGTGGAGTCCGACTAACGACACACCCAAGCTGAAGGAGCTTCGCACCGAGCTGAAGAAGCTGATGGAC
>JBBQCR010000527.1:0-2174 GCA_038318935.1 Phycisphaerales bacterium | reverse complement strand
AGACCTGCATCTTCTGCATCAGGAGGCCGGGATTGTCAGGATTCTTGGCGATCATCTCGTCGAACATCTTGAGGACGGCGTCCCAGTCGCCGGCTTTCTGGGCCTCCATCATCTTCTTCTGCTGGGCCCGCATCTCCTTGGAGACGGCGATGTCGGCGTCGAACTTGGTCTTGAACGCCTTGGAATCCCAGGTGTCCTTGACGACCGCTTCAAGCACGGGGTCGAGTTCCACAGGGTGGCCGATCCATTCGATGGCGCCGGTCTTACCGACGACGAATGCAGTCGGGATTCCGTTCTGGCTCGCCGCGACCATGTACGACGTGTAGACGCTGCGATCGGGATCGGTCGCAACCGTGTAACGCATCTTCTCGTTCCACTCTGGCTTCGCGAGGAAGTCGGTGACGGTCTCGAGCTTCTCGTCGGAGACGCCGACGAAGGTCACGCCATAGTCCTTGAAGCGTTCCTGCATCTCGCTCAGGTGCGGCATGCCAGCTTTGCACGGCCCGCACCAAGTCGCCCAGAACTCCATGACCGTCACCTTGCCCGGCTCGAAACCGCTGACTTTGTCGCCCTTGAGCCAATTCGAGATGTCGATCGCGGGAGCCTTGTCACCGATGGTGAGGGGAGGAACGTCCGCCTGCACTGGCTTTGCAGCGGCGGCCGGCGCGGGCTGAAGGGGAGTGGCGGGAGTGGCCTTGCTGTCTTGAGCAAGCGCGGCGGCGGCGAGCAGCGTGGTTGAGAGCGCCGCGGCGGTGAGCGTGAGTCGATGCATGAATAGAAACTCCTAGAATGGAAACCGAGACACAGAGCGATGCAAGCGGAACTGCGAGTCAACTCCCCATCGGGCCACGATTGTGTGGCGCTGGCCGCGCGGTGGGGTGCCGTACGGCTCGTCGAGCTCGTCCGGCTGGCCGTCGCGTGAGTGTACCTGCGACCCCTCGGTGAGTTCCGTATCGGTTCGCCGGTCGGTGTTACGCTTCCAACCTCTCGCCGGAGGTGGGCTCGTGACCACTTCCGTAGCACGAGGTTCCGTACTGCGATTCTGACCTCCCCATGGCCATCGCCACCGTCATTGACGGCAAGAAACTGTCCGAAGAACTTCGCCGCTCGCTCGCAGATCGCGTCCGAACCGCCGGTCGACCGGTCCGCCTCGACGCGATACTCGTGGGCGACGATCGGTCGTCGGCGATCTACGCCGAGAATCAAGGGAAGACCTGTGCAGACGTCGGCATTCACTACGTTTTGCATCGATTGCCACAGGGCGCCGGCTACGACGAGATCGCCGGTCGCGTGTTGCTTCTCAATACCGAAGACGACGTCAAGGCGATCATGTTGCACCTCCCGCTGCCTGCGGGCGTCGATACCGAGCGGGTGCAGTCGCTGATCGCCCCCGAGAAGGACATTGAGGGAGTGAATCCGGCCAACATCGGCAATGTCGTCTACGGTCGACGCAGCCTTGTGCCATGCACCGCGCTCGCGGCAGTGGAGATGATCGAATCCACCGGAACGCAACTGAAAGGTCAGCGGTGCGTCATCGTCGGAGCCAGCAATATTGTCGGCAAACCAATCGCGGTCCTGCTCATGCGGGCGGAAGCCACGGTCATCAGTTGCAACCGATACACGCGTGATCTCGCATCCCTCACCAGTACCGCGGATGTCTTGGTCGCCGCAGCGGGCGTGCCCGGCCTGATCCGCGGCGATATGGTGAAACCGGGCGCGGTGGTGATCGACGTCGGCATCAATCGCGTGAAGGGGCCGGACGGAAAATCAATGACCGTCGGCGATGTCGCCTTCGACGAAGTGAAGTACGTTGCTGCGAGCCTCTCGCCGGTCCCTGGCGGCGTGGGTCCGATGACCGTGGCGATGCTGCTGCGGAACTGCGTGGAGGCGGCGTTGCGGGTGTAGGGCGCCGGCGCTCGCCACATCTCCCATCACGCCAGCTCAAGTCGTTTCCGGGCTTCTTCGTAGCGCGCAAACGTGCTCTTGATGACTTCGTCGGGGATCGACGGGCCCGGTGGGTTCTTGTCCCATTTCTTTGCGGCCACCAGTTCGAGCAGATAGTTGCGGAGGTACTGCTTGTCGAAGCTCGGCTGGTCTTTGCCCGGCTGATACTGCTCGCGCGGCCAGTAGCGACTGGAATCGGGAGTCAGTACTTCATCGACGAGGAGGAGATC
>JBBQCR010000526.1:0-2181 GCA_038318935.1 Phycisphaerales bacterium | reverse complement strand
TCCGCAGTCCCGATATCACCGTTTGGTCCGTCTGGGCCGGTGCCATACTGCTTGGCTGCGGAGCGCTCAAGGAAGTCGACGCCCGGCATGGCGAGATCAAGTCGATGCGGACACCGAGCATGCTGCGACGGCGCGGCGCAGGGCGGGCAGTCCTGTCGCACATCGTGGCTGTAGCGAAGTCCCGCGGCTACGAGCGACTCAGCCTTGAAACAGGATCGATGCAGGCGTTCCTGCCCGCGCAGCGCCTGTATGCGAGCTTCGGCTTCGAGTACTGCCCGCCCTTTGGCGAGTACGTCGAAGACCCGCACAGCGTGTTCATGTCGCTGCGGCTGTAGCCGCATGCGGTCGGCCCTTCACCCAACTCGAGTCGCGGTAGCTCGTTCAATCGTGCGGGGCGACGCATCGCTTGGCGTCAGATGCCCCGCTGCTACGCTCGCAGCCTGTTGCGAGCGTGAGCTCGCGCACGCGAACGAGCACATCGGCGATGCTGAGGTCGACCTCCGGGTTACCATCCTGCGGCGGCTCGCGGGCTGCGGAGTGCAGTCACCATCATGCACCGGAAGCAACTCATGCAACCACGTGACATCGCAATCCCCATACTTCCCAGCCGATCCCTGAACGACACGCTCGCGTTCTTTCAGCGGCTGGGCTTCGAGGGCCGGATGCGTGGTAACGGCGACTACGCCATCCTGATGCGAGGGACGGTGGAGCTGCACTTCTTTCAGCACCGCGCGCTCGATCCCGCCGCATCGTCTTCGATGTGCTACATCAGGGTCGCCGACGTCGCGAGCGTGTACGAGGCAGTTGTCGCGGCGGCACTGCCCCGAAGCGGCATCCCGCGCCAGGACGCACTCATGGACAAGCCTTGGGGAACGAAAGAGTTTGCGATCGTCGATCCCGATGGCAATCTGATACGCATCGGACAGACGATCGGAGCGTGAGTCGCCGAGTCGAACAGTTCGCCACCGAGAGGTGCTTGATGGACGCATCGGAGATCGACAAGCTTTGGGATCACAGCGATCCGGCAGGATCGGAAGTCCGCTTTCGCGAAGCTCTCAAGCAGGCGACCGCAGATCAGATACTCGTGATTCAGACCCAGATTGCGCGAACGTATGGTTTACGCCGGCGCTTTGTCGAAGCCGAGCGTCTGCTGACGAGCATCGGGCAACAGGTCGAAGCCGCTGGCCCGGAGGCCAAGGCTCGAACGGCCCTTGAGCGGGGTCGGACACTGGTCTCGGCGACCCATCTTCCATCCGAGATTACTCTCGACACGCGCGATCGGGCCCGGAGCGTGTACCTGGAAGCCGTTCGCATCGCCCGCGACAACCAGCTCGATGCCGTGGCGATCGACGCCATGCATATGCTCGCGTTTGTAGAAACTGACGCGGCATGCCAGCTTCGATGGAACGAAGAGGCGCTCGCACTTCTGCGTGCCTCGTCGCAGCCCGCAGCGCGGCAACAGGAAGCGATGCTGCTCAACAACGCCGCGTGTGCCCTGCATTCGCTCGGGCGCTACGAGGAAGCCCTCGCTCACTTTCAATCCAATCTCCAGGTCGTTGAGCAACGGCAGGATCCACGCCGGACTCGAGTGGCCCACTGGATGGTGGCATGGACACTGCGATTCCTCAATCACATCGACGAAGCGATCGACATCCAGCTCCGACTCGAACGAGAATGCGACGCCGACGGCGCGCCGGACCGATACGTGTTCGAGGAACTGAACCATCTGTTCAAGGCCAAGACCGATACAGCGCGGGCGGAATACTACGCGAAGAGGTTCGCAGCGTGCCGCGGCGCGGCGGGCGGCTGACGTTCGCACGAACCGGGCTCACTCCGTCACGACCGAAGGACCAACCATGCGATTCATGATCATCGAGCACTTTCGCAACGGCGATCCGCTTCCTGTCTACCGCCGCTTTCGTGACGAAGGACGACTCGCGCCGCCGGGGCTCGAGTACGTCGCCAGTTGGGTCTCGACCGATCTCGCGCGGTGCTATCAGGTGATGGAGTGCCCGGACGTGTCGTTGCTGGAAGCGTGGATGGCGCGTTGGGCGGATCTCGTTCGCTTCGAGGTTGTGCCAATCGTGACGAGCGCCGAGGCGGCAACGCAGGTCGCTCCGCTGCTGTAGTGTGCTCACGATCGATCCCCGGTCCCACCAGCAGAGACGCAAAGTATGCCCC
>JBBQCR010000525.1:0-2186 GCA_038318935.1 Phycisphaerales bacterium | reverse complement strand
GGAACGAAATCCTCGCCGATCCCTTCGACCAGCCACGAGCCCGGCTCGATGGTCTTCTTCTCGTTGACCAGCGGTGTGAGGATCGAACCGAGCGGATCGGCGAGAATGAGTTCGACTGCGGGATTCCGGCTCCGAAGAAAGCGACCAACACCGGTCATCGTGCCGCCCGAACCGACGCCGGCGACGAAGGCGTCGATCTTGCCTTCCATCTGATCCCAGATTTCGGGACCCGTGTTCTCGAAGTGGGCCTTGTAGTTGGCGTGGTTGGCGAACTGATTGACGTAAAAGCCGCTGGTCTCCTTGGCGATCCGCTCCGCCATCTCCTGGTAGTACTCAGGATGCCCCTTCCCGACATCGGATCGCGTAAGGACGACATTCGCGCCCATGGCCTTCAGGTGGCTGATCTTCTCGTCGCTCATCTTGTCGGGGACGACGACGGTCAGCTTGTAGCCCTTCTGGGCGGCGACCAGCGCCAAGGCGATGCCGGTGTTGCCCGCCGTGGCCTCGACGATGTGCGAACCAGGGCGGAGCTTCCCCTCGCGTTCCGCGGCTTCGATCATGGAGACCGCGATGCGATCCTTGATCGAGTTGCCGGGATTCATCGATTCGAGTTTGACGAACAGGCGGCAGGAACCTGTATCGATCCGCGTGATCTCTAGGAGCGGCGTGTTGCCGATCATTTCGAGCACGTTGCGGAAAACGGGAGCGCGAGGTGTGGTCGTCATGGCGAGGAGGGGAGTGTATCGGGTCGCTTCGCGTCTCAGCGGATACCCTCCGTCCGTGGAAGGCGCCCCGGAACGACCGATCATCAGCCTTGCGAACGCGGTCGACGATCGAGTCGAGGCGCGATTTCCCGAGCAACGGTCGGGAACTGGCGTCTCGGTCGACTTCGCAGCGCTTCGATTTCCCGATGGCGCGGCGAGCGTGCGCGGATTGCCAGTGGTGCGAGCGTGCGGACGCGAAGGCGCCCGCGACGGAAAGACCCTGATCGACCCGACGGCAGGTCTCGGATACGACGCGTACCTTCTGGCAATGGCCGGATTCCGCGTGACCGCGATTGAGCGTTCGCCGGAGGTGTTTCGGCTTCTGGAGGATGGCTTACGGCGGCATCCGTGCGAGCGACTCGTCGTACGACAGGGCGAGGCGATCACGATGCTCGAGACTCTCGCGACTCCTCGTGTCGATGTCATCTACCTCGATCCGATGTACCCGCTGCGAAAGCGCGTGACTGCGCTCCCCTCGAAGGACATGCAGATCCTGCGCGCACTCGTTGGTGACGATCTGGACTTCGACGCGCTGTTTGTTGTGGCGAGGCGCTTCGCCGATCGTGTGGTCGTCAAGCGACCTGCACACGCCCCGCCGATCGCGCCGACCCATGCCCAGATCGAAAGCAAGCTGGCGCGATTCGATATCTACGTACAGTGAGTTTTCTCATGCCGCTGGGACATCCACCTTGGTTCTTTGTTGAAAGTATGCCGACTGCCGGCGGTGTGTGGTGGCTCTCGCGCGACGAAGCGAAGCACGCGACCGGAGCGAAACGCCTTGGTCCGGGGGATCCGGTCGTACTCTTTGACGGGAGTGGACAGATCGCCGAGGCGGCGCTCGGCAGTGAACGTTCGCGCGAAGGAACGATGCCGGTCACGGTCCATGGGATCCGCGCGGCTCCACGCGTCGGGCGCATCGTGCACCTTGCCTGCGCGATTCCCAAAGGCGATCGTCTTTCGACCTTGATCGACATGACCACGCAACTGGGCGTCGCAAGTTTCACGCCACTCCGCTGCGAGCGCAGCGTGGTTGGCGAATCGGAACATCGCTCTGATCGCGCCCATCGCATTCAGATCGAAGCCTGCAAGCAATCACGGAACGCGTGGCTTCCGGCGCTGCGACACGAAACCAATCCGCGCGACATCGTCCGCAGTGGCGGGACGATCGTGGTTGCCCATCCGGGCGGCGTGACCGCTGAGGAGATCGGGCATCGTTTGGCCGCGACACCTGCGGTTGCGATCACGCTCTGCATCGGACCCGAAGGCGGATTCACCGACGCTGAAATCGCGGCGTTTCGTGCGGCCGGTGCGATGCTACTCGATCTCGGGGCGTCGGTGCTGCGGATCGAGACAGCGGCAGTGGTGGCGACGGCGCTCTTGCGGTGAGGCGAGCGTCACAGGCCGATCACGGTTCGAGGGTCG
>JBBQCR010000524.1:0-2203 GCA_038318935.1 Phycisphaerales bacterium | reverse complement strand
CCACGTACGGCGATTGACCGTTGTCATAGAGCCCGATGGTCGGGTGCACGAAGTAAGGCGCTTCCAGCGTGATGCTGCTGACGTCGTAGGCGTGTGTGCGTCGGGCGCTGGGTCGGGCGAGGAACGAGCGAAGACCAACTTCGACGAGGCCGCGCCGGAGTTGCCACGTGGCGTCTCCGCTTGTCTGGGAGATCATCGCTTCGAGAGCCGTTCGACCGTCGACGTCGCGCAGATCGAGATTGATCGTCGTCTCGGCCTCAAACGTACTCTCGTACCGAGCGACGATGTTGAGGTCGAGCACTTCACCGAGAGCCCGCACCGCGTCGCGAAGCGATACATCGTCGCAACGGACATCGACGCGACTGAACACCAGGTGCCCAAGTGCGACGGCGTCGGGATCGTCTTTCGGCGACTCCGACCCGCGCGTCGCAGACCATGTACACGCACCCATCTGTGGGAGGTGCTGGACTGGCTGGGCCGGTGCCAATGTTGCCGGAACCACTTTTGCCGGAACTGGTGTAGGAAATGGCGGCAGCGTCGGAGTCGCTGCCGCAGCGGGCGCGGCCACCGGTGGATCGACGGCGATCGACGGCAGTGTCACCACTCCGATCAGTCCAACGATGACGAGGGGAAGCGCTAACAGCATGATGATGCGAGTACCTGCGAGTTCCTACGAGCTCCGTATCAAGTGACGCCGTGGCCTGCTGCCGCCGATCGTCACTCTTCTTCAGTACGGAAACTTCCGTCGGGTCGCAGCGCTCGTGACACAATTACTTCCCGGTCTTGCCGCCGCCGGAGTTGCTGCCAGCGGGCGCCGCGGGCTTGGACGGCGATGATGGAGATGATGGAGATGACGGCGGGGCTGGCGGTGCCGGATTGCCTCCGCCACCACCTCCACCTACGCCCGTGCCATTGCCGCCTCCGCCGCTTCCCGCGGAGCCAGTCGTTCTTACGTCGCGGAACTTGACGTTCTCGACGATCGACACGGGTGCCGTGAACGTGACGTAGCGAGACTCGACCGCCGGCGCGCGAGCAGGCGCCGCGCCGAAGGGGTAGCCGGCCAATTCGCGATGCAACCAATCCGGTGCCCGGACGATCAACACGCCTTGGTAATACTTGATGCTCGCCCAGTCACCAGCGTTGGCAGTCCAAGCGTTCGGCTCGACCGTTTCGAGAATGAGATCAACCAGCTTCTGCGCTTTCTCGTCTTCGGTGGGGCCGACCGGTGCTTCCTTCGGGTCGCCGAAGATGCTGCCGCCGCCGCCGCCGCCTCCGGATCCGCCGCCGCCCGAGCCTCCGCCACCGGAACCACCGCCGCCGACTCCGCCGCCGCCACCACCGCCGCCGCCGCCGCCACCACCGCCGCCGCTACCGCCGCTGACGCCTTGCTGGATCGACGATGACAGATTGAACGTTGGTGCGTTGTCGAAGCGAGGAGCCTCGAAGAGAAGATCACGGACCGGATACATCCGAAGCTCTTGCGCCGATGGGATGCTGAGTCGTGCCTTGGTGCCGACTTCGATGAAGCCGTCGCGAAGCTGCCACGTGGTGGGTTCGTCGGTGCCGAGCTGGTTCAGCACCATCTCGAGCACCACCAGCGCCGGCTTGCCGTCAGCCTTCAGCGTGATCTCGGCATCGGGATCAAGACCGTTGCCAGCGCGATCGGTGTTGTAGCGAGCGACCAGCGAGACACCGAGTGCGTTGGCGATGTAGTCGATCGCGTCGCGAGCGTGGGTGGCCTTGAAGTCAACAGTGATGTCGGTGTAGAGGAGCGCCCCGAGCAGCGATGCCTTCGAGGTGTCGTGGGCTGCGGCTGCCTGTCGCTGCTTGGCGACTTCCTGCATGCGATCAGAGAGATTCTGGGCGTGCACCGAGGAGGTAACGATGGTCGTGAGCCCAATCGTCAGCCCAAACCCGAACGAGCAGCCGGACACGAATCGCATGAGGAGGCTCCGAACCTGAGGGAACCATCGTCCGTCGCTCCGCGGCGCGGGAACGTCGAAGGTTCAAGGCGAATCACAAGGGGCCGTCGATCGCGACGACCCCATGCAAATATACGGACGTCTGGCGGGGCTCCAACAGCCTGAATGCCAGAATGTTCGACGATTCGCAATCAGTTGCTCAGGGCTTCGGCTCGCTCACGGGTGAGGAAGCACTGCCGGGGGCCGTGCTGGGAGCCCCGGGCGCTGCCGGGCGATTCATC
>JBBQCR010000523.1:0-2239 GCA_038318935.1 Phycisphaerales bacterium | reverse complement strand
ATGCCGCGACCGGGATAGAGATCGTCGAACGCCTGCTGCATCGAGGACACGCCGACGCCCTGCGAGCGCATAAGCGTTCCGTCGATATCAAAGAGGATGAGCGTCGATGGCACGGAAGTCATACGGATCGTGATTTATTGCCGCGCTCAAGCGCGTCGCAGTATGCCGGATTCTCCAAAGCGAGTGTGCGCCCGAAGAGTGCTCCGGAGCACCACAATTGCAACTCACGCGACGGCCGCACAGACTTTCTTTGCCGCATCGGTGAGATCAGTTGCGGTCTGCATCGCGGGGATCTGCGCCTTGGCCTTCTCGAGAATGGATCGGGCCTCGGCGACGTTCGTGCCTTCCAGTCGAACCACCAGGGGTACCTTGAAGCCGAGCGAGGTCGCACTGCCGACGATCGCTCGGGCGATCTTGTCGCACTGCATGATGCCGCCGAAGATGTTGACGAGTACGCCCTTGACCTGCTTGTCGGAAAGGATGATGCGGAAGGCTTGCGTCACCGCCTCTTCGCTGGCGCTGCCGCCGACGTCGAGAAAGTTGGCCGGCTCGCCACCGTGCAGCTTGATGATGTCCATGGTGCTCATCGCGAGGCCGGCGCCGTTTACCAGACAACCGATGTTGCCGTCGAGGGCGACATAGGAAAGTCCGTACCGATGGGCTTCCAGTTCGGCTGCGTTCTCTTCGGTCGGATCAAACATCGCTGCGATCTTCGACTGGCGGAAGAGCGCGTTGTCGTCGAAGTTGAACTTCGCGTCGATCGCCAGCAGACGACCTGCGGGATGGGCTGACGTCGGCGGCGTGATGATGAGCGGATTGATTTCGACGAGGCTGGCGTCGCTGTCGCGAAAGAGCTTTGCGAGCTTCAGGAAGAGATCGACCGCCTGATTCGTCAGCGTGCCGCCGAGGCCCAGCGCGAACGCCATCTTGCGGGCCTGCCAGGGTTGGAGACCGAGCACCGGATCGAGCGGCTCCTTCAGGATCGCGCCCGGGTTCTTCTCGGCGACGGCTTCGATCTCAACGCCTCCTTCCCGACTGGCGATGAGCGTGTTGGTCTTGCGGGCTCGGTCGACGAGGATGGCGACGTAGAGTTCGCTGGCGATGTCGACGCCAGCAGCGATCAGCAGCCGCGTGACCTTGAGTCCTTCCGGTGGCGTCTGCGGCGACACCATGCGGTTGGTGAGCATGAAGCGAGCCGCGGCCTCGGCTTCTTCCGCAGTCTTCACGAGCTTCACGAAGCCGGCCTTGCCACGACCACCGGCATGCACCTGGGCTTTGATGACCACCAGCTTCTCGCCGCTGGCGAAGATCTTCTTGGCTTCACTTACTGCGTCATCGATCGTCTGGACCATTGCCCCGGAAGGGACGGGCATGCCGGCATCGGCGAGGAGTTGACGGGCCTGGTACTCGTGAATCTTCATGACGACTTCGCCTTGGTTGCGCGGAACGGAGTCCTCCGCGAAAGGGGAAGATCGTAGCGATTTCTGCCCCTTACCGCCCGCGGTGCTTGTCGATCAGGGCCTTGACGCCGTAGGGGTCCGGGATGTCCCTGATCGCGATCTCCGTTGAGGTTCGCGCACCGGTGTCGGCATCGAAAGAGCCTCCGGCGGCGGACTCGATCTCGAAATCCCCCAAGTTCATCATCCGCTGCCAGACCGATTGTTGAATGCGAATGTTGACCGCGTGATCGTGCAGCACTTCGGAGTGACGGCGGGTGATGATGCCACGCTCATCGATGGTGCGCCGGTCGGTGACCTTCAGGCGATACCAGCGATGGCTGAGCACAAAGAGCTTCATGAATCCGATCGCCGCGCCGAGGAAGAGAACGATCCCGAGGATCGCAAACGGCGCGGTGATTCCGCCGAAGAGCGGCAGCACGGTGACGACCAGTCCGACGAACGCCAGCAGCACCAGGCCGCCGTACGCGATCGGGTGGCCGCGAAAGAGCGCTGGACGCACGATCAAGAGCACCTTTTCTTCGGCGATCGTGCGCTCTTTGGGGGTCGCGGTGCCTGCCTGCGATGCGACTCCTGCAAGCTGATTCACTCGGGCCACGTCGCCGCAGCGCGGGCACGTGGCTTTGCCAGCGGCATCAGGAGTTGCTTCAAACGGTTCACCGCATCGATCGCATTCCAAGGTCGGCATGTCAGAGAGCGTAACGGAGGAAACCTCGCTACGGCTGCCCGCCTCGTCCATCCTCTTGATTCGTATCCTCGCGCTTGGCAGCTACTCGTATCTG
>JBBQCR010000522.1:0-2254 GCA_038318935.1 Phycisphaerales bacterium | reverse complement strand
GATCCGGCACGCCGATCTTGCCGACATCGTGCATCTGCGCCGCCAGCACGACATCCCGCAGTTCCGCTTGCGTCAGCCCCAACCGCTTGCCGATCTCGAACGCGTGCTCGCCCACGCGGTGGACGTGCCCGACCGTGTACTGGTCCTTGTGCTCGATCGCCTCGACCAGTTCGAGGATACGTGCGTCGCGCCCGCGGTTCAGTTGCGACAGCGCATCGCGCATAGCCAGTGCGTCCGTGATCGCGGACAGCGACCGTGCGCGCTTGAATTCAAGTGCCCATCCGGCGAACAGCACGATGAACGCCGCCCCGAACATGCCGTGATACAGCCACCACGACAAGTGCCAGACCGTACCCCACAGCAGTACCGCAGGCACTTCCATCAGTAGAACGAGCGCTACCACCATCGCCGCCTGCGAAGGCAGCCGCGCGAACGCGTACGCCTGCGCGTATCGCCACGCGGCGAACGCGAACATCGCCGTACTCACGATCGTCAATCCGTACTGGATATTGACGTTGTCCGTCGGCACGTTGTCGAGCCAATCGTTGATGGTGAAACTCAGGATGATGAACGCCGCGATCGCGATCAGCGTCCACGACAGGATCACGAGGCCGACGCGCCGGATCAGCCGTTCGGCTGGCGCAGGAAACGGCACGGCGCTCAGCGCGGAGAACGTCGCGCCTGCGATCACGGCCACCCACGCCGAGACGGAGACAGACGCATAGAAGTCATCGTGGATGATGCCCGGCGTCGCGAGCCCGTGGACCGAGAAGATGCCGCCGATGCTGATGAACGCCAGCGCCAGGAAGAGCAGCCGCGTCTCGCGCAGCGACCTCGCTCCCAGCACGACGACAGCGCACGCGATCGCCGACGCCAGGGACGTCGCGCTGACAACCCAGAAGTGAGTCTTGGAGTGCATCCACAGCGGGTCGTACTGCGGCTGCTTCACGATCAACGTGAAGACGGCCATCGGCGCCACCAGCGCCGCGGCCACCACCACAAGCATCAATCCCTGACTCGTGCCACCAGTTTTTGCGCGCATAGTCGAGTATCGACCGCATGAAGCTGCCGCCTGAGTGGATATGATGCTCGCCAGTGGGTGCAGACCCCTCGAAATTGCCGCACCGTCACAACCAATGGGAGAAGCTCATGGAACGCACGAACATCAGCGGCGGCGCGCCCTGGGAGCCCATCGTCGGCTACTCGCGCGCCGTCCGCGTCGGCAACGCCGTCTACGTCGCCGGCACGACCGCAACAGGCGCGAACGGCGAGATCATCGGTGCCGGCGATCCATACGCGCAGGCGATCCAGGTGCTCCGCAACATCGAGAACGCGCTCACGAAAGCCGGCGCATCGCTCGCCGACGTCGTGCGCACCCGCATGTTCGTCACCGACATCGCCAACTGGCAAGAGATCGGCCGCGCCCACGGCGAGTTCTTTCGCGACATCCGCCCGGTCGCCACCTTGGTCGAAGTCTCGCGCCTCATCGATCCCGCCCTCCTCGTCGAAATCGAAGCCGACGCCATCATCACCGCATAGCGCCCGCGACCGCCATCTGTTTGGGCACGGCGCCGACTAGTCGATTACGCCGCTATCCCCAGCACCATATCCGTGTCCATCTGTGGAAAACCCTACGGCAACCCCGCCCCCGCCACTTCCACCCGCACGGACTCGATCCATCCCGTCGAGATGTCCTGCACCAATTCCGGCCCCGACGTCGTCGCCGTGCACAGGTACAGCGTCCGCTTGTCGTCGCCACCGAGCATGCACGCATAGACGCCCTTCGCGTGCGACTTCACCCGATGCATCACTTCGCCTCCCTCGCGCACGCGCACGCATTCGCCTGTAACCGGCGACGCCACCCACACCGCGCCCTCCGCATCGAGACAGATACCGTCCGGAAACACGTCCAACCCCGCCCACACGCGGCGGTTCGACAGCGAGGCATCGCTCGCGATATCGAACGCAGTCAACCGGCGTCCGGCCGTCTCCGCGACGATCAGCGTCTTCCCGTCCGGCGTGATCACCATCCCGTTAGGAAACAGCATCTCGTCCGCCGCGATCGATGCCGTACCGTCCGCGCGCACGAGAATGACGTTCGCGGGTGCCAGTTTGTCGCCAGCATTGATGTCGAATCCGAAGCCGCCGATGTAGGCGTTGCCCTTCGCATCGACGACCATATCGTTGATCTGCACGCCCTCCAGCGACGACACGTCGACGACGGTCTCGATGGCGCCTTCTGCGCCGACGCGCA
>JBBQCR010000521.1:0-2257 GCA_038318935.1 Phycisphaerales bacterium | reverse complement strand
TGCGTCCTCACCGCAGAGCAACTATGCGATGGTCTGACATGCCCGAGTCCAGGTTCGTGCGTCGATGTGCACTGGTCGCCGGGATGCTCCGATGCCGACTGTTGCCACGCGATCTGCGCCCTCGACGCGGTGTGCTGCTTTACCGCCTGGGACTCGATCTGCGTCGAGGAAGCCCAGCGATTGTGCGGCGTCGGCATGTGCACGATCGACATACCGATCGACGCGGTGTCCGAGGACGAGCCCTGCTACGACCACCTCAATGACGGATGCAACACCAACGTCCTCGGCCAACCGATGATCGAGGTTGCGCTGCCCTCGACGCGCACTGGGAAGTACTCGACGGGTTCACCGCGTGACACCGATTGGTACCGCTTCACCATCAACACGCCGCGCCGTGTGCGAATGGAATTGACCGCGGAGTTCCCGGGGCAACTGCTTCTGGTGCAAGGGGCGTGCTACGGCCCGATCGAGACGCTCGATCAGTCGTATGGAAATCCCTGCGTCGCAACCGCGATCGAGACATGCCTCGATCCTGGCACCTACATGTGCGTCGTCTCCGGCGGCGTTCCGAGCCGCAACTTCCGAGGCGCCTTCACCTGCGACGAGATTGACCCCGACGCGCCGCCACCGGATCCGAACGACCCGCCGCCGGTGCCAAGTCCCTACGGACTGCGCTACGTGCTGCGACTGTCCGCAGGCGGATGCCTCCTTGGCGACCTGAACGGCGATGGCATGGTGGGACAGACCGACCTCGCCATTCTGCTCGGGAGCTGGGGCGGCTCCGGTGCTGCAGATCTCGATGGCGATGGCATCGTCGGTTCGGCTGATCTGGCGATCCTGCTCGGTGGCTGGAGCGGCTGACAAGTCTTAGCGAGACATCCACGGCAGCGCATCAAGATCGACGTTGCCGCCGCAGAGGACGATGCCAACCGCGCCTTCGCCCGCCGCGAGCACACGAGATCGCTTGGCAAGCGCGACCGCAACGCCGACCGCAGCACTGGGTTCGATCACCATCTTCGCTCGCTCAAAGACGAGCTTCATCGCCCGGACGATCTCCTCTTCGGTGACAGTGGCGACTTCATCGACGAGATCGCGCACCACCGGAAACGTCATGTCGCCCAGCGCCGTCCGAAGGCCGTCGGCGATCGTGACGGTGGAAGAGATCGGCTGAATTGAGCCACTGAACTTACTGCGTGCGGCGTCATCGGCGTTCGCTGGCTCGGCGGCAATCACCTTGATCGACGGCTTGATGGCCTTCGCGGCGATCGTCACGCCGGACAGCAGCCCGCCGCCGCCGACCGGCACAATCAGCGTCGTGAGGTCGGGGCATTGCTCAAGAAACTCGATCGCCAGCGTGCCTTGACCGGCGATGACGTCGGGATGATTGAAGGGCGGAACGAGCGTGCCGCCGGTGTCACGGACGACCCGGGCCGCCGTGGCCTCGCGATCCTCCAGCGTCGGCTCGCAGGGATAGACGATGCCGCCGTATCCCTCGACCGCCTCGCGTTTCACCGCGGGGGCGTTCTTCGGCATAACGATGTGCGCGGGAATGCCGCGGATGCGGGCCGCGAGAGCGATCGCCTGAGCGTGGTTGCCGGAGGAATGCGTCACCACGCCGCGACGGGCCGCCGCGTCAGAGAGCTTGAAGATCGCGTTGCACGCGCCGCGGAATTTGAACGCGCCGATCTTTTGCAGATGTTCGCACTTAAAACGAAGATCACGTCCCGCGAGCACCGAGAGCGTCGAACATGTGACGACCGGTGTGCGGTGAACGTGCGGGGCGACGCGGCGAAGAGCGTCGCGGATGGTTTCTATCGAGGCTGCGTAGGTGGTCACGAGGTCGTACCCTATCTGCTCTGCCGCACACCATGGGAGTCTTGCCGATGTCATCTGCGATTGAACTCATCCATCACATGCATGCCCATCGTCGCTGGTTCCGCGAAAAAATCCTTGCGGGTGCCGCGACTCTGGCAAGTGACGAGCTTCGGAAGCCCTTTGCGATGGGGCCGGGCAGCGTCTTCGCGACACTCGTCCACTGCTGGGGGGCGGAGACGGCATGGATCAACGCCCTCGAAAGGGTTGATCCGGCGACGAAGCTGCTTGGTGCCGATGCGTTCCCGTCGCTGGACGCGCTACTCGCGAAGTGGAAAGACACCGATGCTCGCTGGGACGGTTACCTCGCTCGCCTTACCGAGCGTGAACTCGGCCAAGCGGTCGTTCGTGTGCGTGATGGCAAGAGCTATACCACCAGCGTGGC
>JBBQCR010000520.1:0-2258 GCA_038318935.1 Phycisphaerales bacterium | reverse complement strand
ATGGCGCAACGAGTCCTCATCGTCGATGAACCCGACGGCGCCGAGGCCCCACACCGCGCCGTCGGCACGGTGCGCGTGGGTTTCGGTCAGCGCCGCGGCGACATCGTCGTGCGTGCGGACGCCGCAGACCTTGATGCGCGGCAGATCGATCGTCCTGGACAAGCTGGAGCCTTTTCGCCGAGCAGTGTGCCGCGTCGGAGGCTTGCTTGCATCAGCGCGTCGACGAGCGGCCTGACTCAGTTTCACCGAACGGCCCGCAGTACAGCGGCCTCGCGCTCCTACGGGAGGCCGAGGAGTTCCCCGACGATCTACACCTGTTCTGCGATCTCGGCGGCCATCGGGGCGGATGCACCGGATGGTCTCGTGGCGGCGTTTCGAGTTCTTGGGCGCGAAGTGGTGGGCCGTAGCGTCGATGTGGTTCATCGACTTCCTCGAGTGCGCGTTCTTGAGCCGCGCGCACCGCTTGATTTCTGTTCGGGTCCCGAGGCTCGTGCGGTCGGCGTGGGACATGTTCACCCGGTTCCGATCGGAGTTGCCCTCCTTGCCAACGTGAGCGAGACACTTTCCTCCATCCGGTTTAGTGTCGAGGGCTGAAGGTTGTCTGCCGTTGTCCACCGATCCCACAGACGCCGCGCGTTTGCCCCGAGAGGGGCGATCGGAGCGAAGCGGAGATCGCCCCTCTCGGGGCGCCGATTCCAATCCTGAAGTGGTCGCACGCCCCACACGCCGGCGGTTCACCGCTGAGTTCAAGGCCGGCATCGTCCGCGAGGCCGATGCGTGCACGAAGCCTGGAGAGATCGGAGCGCTGCTTCGTCGCGAAGGACTGCACTCGTCGCATCTCGCCGTCTGGCGACGCGATCTACGCGAGCACGGCGTCCAGGCTCTCGCGGCCAGGCGTCGCGGTCCCGCTCCGGCACCGAGGCCCAGCGCACGCGAGGTCGAACTCGAGCGGCGTGCGCGCAAGCTCGAGAAGCAGCTCGCCAAAGCGCGGTCGATCATCGCGTTCCAAAAAAAAGTGCACGAGCTGCTGGGGATCCCCCTGAAACAGCACGAGCTCGACGAGGACGACTCGTGATCGCCGTCACGCAGGCACGCGAGGACCTCGGCGTCGAAGAGGCTTGCATCGCGCTCGGGCTTCCGCGCGCGACCTGGTACCGCGCCCGAGCCCGAGTCTCTTGCGCGACGCCGGGCTCCGACGACCACACTCGCCCTTCCGTGGTCTCGCCGAGAGCGCTGCAGCCCGCTGAACGCGCTCTCGTCCTCGATCAACTCAATAGCGAACGCTTCGCGGACGCAGCCATTCCTCAGGTCCATGCGACTCTGCTCGACGAGGGCCGCTACTTCTGCTCGCAGCGCACGATGTACCGCATCCTCGATGACGCTGGCCAAGTCCGCGAGCGCCGCGATCAGCTTCGCCATCCGATCTACACGAAGCCTGAGCTCCTCGCATCTGCGCCGAATCAGCTCTGGTCGTGGGACATCACCAAATTGAAAGGTCCGGCCAAGTGGAACCACTTCCATCTGTACGTGATCCTCGACGTCTACAGCCGCTGCGTCGTCGGATGGCTCGTCGCTCCATGCGAGAGCGCCGCGCTCGCCACGCGACTGATCGAGCAGACGATCAAGAAGCAGCACATCGAGCGCGGCCAACTCACGATCCACGCAGATCGAGGCTCCTCGATGACGTCGAAGGACGTCGCTTTCTTGCTCGCTGACCTCGGCGTCACCAAGACCCACAGTCGGCCGCACGTCTCCAACGACAATCCGTACTCCGAAGCTCAATTCAAGACGCTCAAGTACCGACCCGAGGTTCCCGAACGCTTCGGCTCGATCGCGGACGCGCGCGCCTTCTGCCAACGATTCTTCGAGTGGTACAACCGCGAGCACCGCCACTCCGGAATCGCGATGATGACCCCCATGAGTGTGCACGTCGGCGAAGTCGACCAGATCGTCCAGCGTCGAACCGTGACCCTCGATATCGCTCACCGACTCCACCCGGAACGCTTCGTCCGTGGCGCTCCGGCGCCGCAGCGAAGGCCAGGGCCCGCGTGGATCAACCCGCCCGCCCATCAACGCTCGGTCGCCACGGTCGCAGCTCACTGATCTCACATGTCCCGTGTCTCAGAATCGTTGACAAGCACCGCTTCGCCATAGCGGTTCGCCGCTTGGCCCAGAGCCTCTAGGATCTCGGGTCAGTTACTGGTTACTCGCTCGCAGACACCCGGACGCAGGGACCGCTCACCTGGAAGTGAAATTCT
>JBBQCR010000519.1:0-2276 GCA_038318935.1 Phycisphaerales bacterium | reverse complement strand
TGGCTCGCTTGTCTGGCCCGCATCCGTTGCCGGGTCGAGGCCCGATCGGGTGGCGGCGACCCACGCGCGCAGGGCCGCCCTCGACGACAACAGCGGCCACCGCTGCAAGGAATGTCGCGGTGATCACCGTCTCCATGCCCGGGGCAAGCGAGCGGTACCACGTATTGAAGGTTGCGAATGCCACGACGTTTGGGCGCAGGTATTGAAAGACGCTTTCAAGAACGAGCGCCAGAATGATCACGCCCAGTCCACCAACGATGGGAGGCACGCAGGCTCGGAGCACGTCGCTCCAGGAGATCCAAGGAACCGGGAGCCATTGGCCGACCAGCGGAGCGCGGCCGCAGTGTCCACAATTCACATCACCGTCGCTCACGTGCTCGCCGCAACCGAGGCAGAGACGATCTCGCATCACGCGCTCCTCAACCGTGCGCACTCCGTGCAGCAGCGAGGCTGGACCCGTCGTGGCGGCGCCCAGCACAAGTCCGACGATCGCGGCTTGAAAGGGCGTCGGATCGCCATCAAACGAGTTGATGAACATCGACACGACCATGCCAACCAGCGCACCGATCGCGCACGCGACGAGAAACGTCATCCAGGCCGTCGGGCGAGCGAGTAAGAGATCGAGCATGCCGTCGAAGCGTGACCGGCGTAACCGCGCAATCGGTCCACCCTGCGGCCGTGCAGCCCAAAGCACCATGGTTGTCGCGACCACACCGCACGAACTGGCAACGATGTCCTGCATCGAGTAACTGCGCCCCAACCCGGGAAGTGCCTGCGTCCACTCGTCGACAACGGTCCACGCGACGCCGAAAAAGAGAAGCGACACATGCCGTCTGAAGAACCTCGCCTGCCAAAGCAGAAACGCAAGACCGCCGAACGACACGAAGTGCAACATCTTGTCCGGCGGATGCGCAGGATCACCAAGTTCAAGACGCGGCCAGTGCGTTCCTGCGGTGAGAATTCCCGCGTAGATCCCCAAGAGAACTCGCCATCCCCGTGTAGCGCGATGCGACATCCAGTCGCTCGTCGAGACCGCGCTCCTCACGAACGTCCATCCGACGAGCGACGCGCGATCGGCGTCACCGCGAGCGTGGCCGAACGAAACTCATGCACATCCGCGTCGTTTGCCACCGCGCTGCCGGACGGCGCTGACTTGACCTCAGTCACCGATGCCGCCGCGCTCTCACACGTCCGTTCCCACTCGCGCACAAATCGCTCCGCAAGCGTGCGGTAGTCGAGCGCACCAGGACACCACGGTGCATAGTCGAAGATCGTCTGTCCGAAGCTCGGGCTCTCCGCGAGCTTGACGTTGCGACGGATCGCGGGCCGAAACACCGTCGCCCCATCCCACGGCTGACCGCTTCCCTTGGACTCCTCGAAGAAGCGGTCCAATTCGCTGACCACTTCACGACCGTGCGCTGTCTGCGTCTCGTGCATGCACAGCACGACCCCGGACACCTTGAGTTCGGGATTCACGCCTTGCGAGATCAGCGCCACGGTCTCGAGCAGCTTGCTCAATCCCTGCATCGCGAGGAACTGAGCCTGCATCGGAACGATCACCTCGCGGGCCATTGCCAATGCATTCAGCGTCAGAAGACCGAGACTCGGCGGACAGTCGATGAGGACGAAGTCGTAGTGCGAGAGGATCGGCGCAAAGCGATCCTTGAGAATGCGATGCCGCGTCGGATGCGATGCGAGTTCGGTCTCCGCCGCTGCGAGATCGACCGTTGACGGCAGGCAATCGAGGTTCGGTCTCGCCCGCACGATTGCATCCGCGATGGGAACGTCGGGGTCGGTCAGGATGTCGTAGACGGTGCGGCCGACGGTCGAACCATCGATGCCCAGATAGAGCGAGAGATGTCCCTGCGGATCGAGGTCGATGAGGCAAACGCGCCGACCGAGTTCGGCGATCGCAGCGCCGATGTTGACGGTCGAGGTGGTCTTGCCGACACCGCCCTTCTGATTGAGAAGGGCAGCCACCCGCGTCGGCGCGCGGGAGTCCTTCCGCTGATCGGAGTGCGACGGCGCGGCGTTCGATTCGGAGGACATGCGGCCAGTATACGGAACCGCTATCGCAGCCCGCTGGCATCGCGGGCGGACCCCACCGGCACGCCGTCACTCCATCCGGAAACGTCGATTTCAACCTGCGGTATCGCAAGATCGATGCACGGTCGCGTGAGCACCGCAGTTGCTCGCACCGATCCGACGGTGCGCTCAAATCCCATCGCGACCACCGCGGCAACCCCGCTTGATCGGGGCATCCACGACTCCGGCAG
>JBBQCR010000518.1:0-2283 GCA_038318935.1 Phycisphaerales bacterium | reverse complement strand
CTACGACGGATAGGTACAACAGGTCTTCTCTGTTTCCCACACCGTCACGCTGTGCAGCGCGCCGCCGGCCGCGCGGAGCACCGGATCGAGAAGCTGATGACAGACGCGAGCGATATGTTCGACGCTTGGGTTGATGGATGCAAACTCCGGCACGTCGGAGTTCAAGTGCTTGTGATCGAGACGGACGATCACCGCCGTGTCGACGATGGACTCGATCCGATCGAGCGTCAGCCTGGGCTGCTGCAACAACGGGACATCCACCGCGACCTCGAGCCGGTAGTTGTGGCCGTGGCCATTGGGGTTGTTGCACTTTCCGAAGAGGGCGCGATTCGCCGCAGCATCGAGCTCAGGGCAATGAAGGCGGTGCGAGGCCGAGAACTCAAATCGCTGCCGAAGTTGCACGTGGTCGGGCATGGCAAACTCGAAGGTATAGGACAGGGTGGGCGACATCCGCCACGCCACTGAGCGGAGGGTCCGGCCCGCGCGCGTGGGAAGGCCGATAGCGATTCGCGCCGCGATGAGGGGCAGCGACGACAGGACGTCCATTGGCAGGGCATCCGGGAGAAACTGGCTGCGGAATCGGTCGGTGAGCAGCGGCAGAGCGCATTCGCGGACGACGCTGTCGATCTCGGTGATGTTGATCAGGTAGCCCGTGACTGGATCGGGAACTCCCACGACCTCGATGTCCAACTCTTGATAGGCACCGAGTCCCCCGGTGTCGCTCACGACGGCGGGCCAACTTGCAGAGGGATTGTGCCGCTGCGTGCGCAGGGGATCGATCGCTCCCGGCGGCAGCAGGGCGAAGCGAACGGTTCGGCGGAGGGCGACCGGATCGGCGGAAAGGGGAGTGGTGGTCATCGCAGCAGGAAGAGGCAGTTTCGTCTGGGAGGCTTGTACCGATTCGTCCGCCTGTGTGCGCGTCGGGCCGCTGCATCGAGCTTGCCTCAACGCACTTGGTTCGTATGGTCAACATGTCGCCCGCAGGATGTCGCCGCAAGGACTGACGCCGCAGACGACCGTATCATGCCCCCGGAAGGGCCCGGCACGAGGCTTGCCTCCGCTGGGCCTTTTTTTTTCCGGCGGCCAAGCTCCCCGAAAGCCCTCGCATGAGACTCCTTTGGATGGTCGGTCTGTGGTGTTGTGTCGCTGGATGCGCTGCCACTCCGGCCGCGCCGCCAGCCGCTGAGCCGGACGCGACCGATGCATTGGCACAAGTCCCGCAGCCGGCTCGCCAGTCTGGCCCGCAGTCAATCCAAGAGTCGGCTGCGGTTCCGCCTCCGGTGGCCGTCGTCGTCCCACCTGCAGTCGTCCATCTCGCCCAGGGAATCGAGGTCGACCGGGCTCGCGGCGAAGTACGCGTTCCCGCGTCAATCGCCGTGACCCAAGGGTGGCTGGAGCAGGTGGTCTGCCTCACCGGAACGCGGGATCATGAAGCCCTGATGACGGTCGACTGCAAGCCCAGCGACGTGCACGCGGCGCTCCTCCTCCTGGGGCTTGACGCTGGCGCGCCTGGTCGTTGGCAGTACAACGAGGGACTGGTGCGCACCAATCCTCCGACGGGACCACCGCTCTCGATCCTGGTGCGTTTCACCGCTCAAGATGAGACGCGCGAGATCAACGTGCTCGACTGGATTCGGGGAGCCGATGGCCGCCGCTTTCCCGGAACCTGGGTCTTCGCGGGAAGTCAGTTGGCGAAGAACCCCAAGTCACTCGGACCGGGCGAGCATTACGTCGCGGATTTCACCGGTTCGCTCATCGGTCTGGTGACCTTCGGAGACGAGACGATCGCGGCGACGGCGGTCATCAGCGATCAGATCGAGATGGAGTCCGCCAATTGGGAAGCGTGGACCGATCGAATGCCGCCCGAGGGAACCGCGGTGACGCTGGTGATCGTCCGCGCACACGAATGAAGACGACGGCCCCTGTTCGCGTGCCCGCACTGTTACGATGCGTTCATGGCCCGCAAGGGGACCCAGCCCGCTCTCTATGAACTGATCCGTCACAAGCCCTCCCCCGGGTCGTTGACGCCCACGAGTTCGTACGCCCCCCAGCCGCCGGAAGCGCCGGGGCACGCGGGCGGTCCGGGTCGATTCGTGAAGCTGCCTGTCGGCTCCGTCTACATCGCAATCTCGGCGGTCCTCTTGGCGATCGTGATCGCGTACATCTACGGCTACTCCTCGGGCGAGCGGGGAGCGCGCGAGCGATTCGAGCAGAAGCGGATCGACGAGTTGAACGCCCATGCGGCTTTGCCCGAAGTCGATCCGCTGAAGGCCGGGAAAACTC